>JAZUGL010000013.1:0-17377 GCA_045641165.1 Mycoplasmoidaceae bacterium | reverse complement strand
AAGTAGGTTTTGGTATGGGAAAATCTGTAGAAATTCCTAATGCTATGAAAAAAGCAACTAAGAATGCTAAGAACAATATTACTAGAGTAACTATGAATAAAAAAGGATCTTTATATCATGAAGTACTTGGTAAATCATGTGCAGCTAGAGTTTTATTAAAGCCAGCACCAGAAGGTACAGGTATTGTTGCTGGCGGTGCTATCCGTGCAGTTATTGAACTTGCTGGTTTTAAAGACGTTTATACAAAAAACTTAGGCAAGAACACAGCTGTCAATATGATCAGAGCAACTATCAATGGTTTGAAGGCGCAAAAAACTCCTTCTTACATTGCTAGTATGCGTGACAAAAAGGTCAGCGAGCTATAAGGAGACTAAATTATGAAGCTTAATAATTTAAAATATAAAAAAGGCTCAAGAGGACACAAAGTTAAGACCCTAGGTCGTGGCTATGGTTCTGGTATGGGCAAAAGATCCACTAGAGGACAAAAAGGTCAACATGCTAGAAAGTCTGGAAATGTTAGACAAGGTTTTGAAGGTGGACAAACTCCTTTATATCGTAAGATTCCTAAGGTTGGATTCAACAATGTTAACTTTGCAAAAAAAGTTTTAGTTTTAACAACTGACCAAATTGCAAACATGAAAGTTGTTGATCGTAAAACATTGATAGCTAAAAGAATGCTTTCAAAAAACTCTAAAGCAATAATTAAAATTATTGCTGGTAAAAAACCTTTAAGCAATCCTATCGAAGTTAGCGTAGATAAGGTTAGCAAAGGAGCAAACAAAATAATTACTGACGCTAAAGGAAAAGTAAATATTACGAAGTAATCTAAATGGAAAATAAAGCAACCAATACAGTGGGTGGCTCAAAAATAAGACAAACATTTAAAGCCATCTTCACAAACAAAACGGTAATAGTTTCATTACTTATTACACTTTTCTTTATTTTATTCTTCCATTTAGGAACTATGTTAACTTTACCAATGGTAAAATTACCTGAATCATATAGTTCTCCTGGTTCATTTGTTGATATGCTTAACTTGCTATCAGCTGGTGGTTTGGAACATATGTCAATCTTTGCTATTGGTCTTGGTCCTTATATTACTAGTCAAATTATTATTCAATTATTATCAAGTGATTTGATTAAACCATTAAGTAAGATGGCTAAAGCTGGTGAAAGAGGAAAGAAGAAACTTGAAATAATCACTAGATTATTAACTTTACCATTCTGTCTTGTTCAAGCATATGCAACACTTGCATTGATGCTTTCAAATAAGGGTGGCCAAATTTCAATTATTACTTGAAGTGGACAAACAGTTACATCTATTGGTGAAGTTCCTGGTGGAGAATTATTCTGCTTAATGCTATTATTAACAGCTGGAACATATATTGCCATCTTTATTGGTGATATGATCACCAAAAGAGGTGTAGGTAATGGTGTTACAACACTAATTCTAGTTGGTATTATTGCGCAATTATTTGGTAGCTTTAGAAACATTTTCTATACTATTGCTAGCAAACTATCTTGAGCAGCAGATGTTACTGTTGTCTTAAGTTGTATCTTATATACCATCTTATTCTTTATCCTACTACTTGTAGTAGTCTATATTAATGGAGCAACAAGAAAAATCCCAATTCAACAAACAGGACAAGGTTTAATTGATGATAAACAAAAGCTTCCTTACTTGCCAATTAAGCTTAATGCTGCTGGTGTTATTCCAGTAATCTTTGCTTCATCAGTTATTACTATTCCAGGTACAATTGCCCAATTCTTACCAGAAGGTTCTGGTAAATGATTCATCCAAGATTGATTAACTCTTGATAGTGGCGTAGGTGTAGCAATCTATTTTGTATTGATCATTCTATTTAGTTTCTTCTATTCATATATTCAAATTAACCCACAACAAATATCTGAAAACTTCCAAAAGGCTGGTAAGTTTATTCCAGGTGTAAGAATAGGTGAAGATACTGAAAAACACATTACTAAAGTGTTATTTAGAATTAACTGAATTGGTGCACCATTCTTAGCTATTGTTGCATCTATTCCTTATATCTTAGCTTTAGCTACTGGTATTCCATCTGGTATGAGTTTATCTGGTACAGGTATCATCATTATGGTTACTGCCAGTCTAGAGCTATGAGCAGCAATTAAATCTGCAAGCACAACAAGTGGATATGTTGTGACAAGAAGAAACATTGAGCAATCTGCTTTTGCTAAAGAGGAAACAGAAAAAGATAGGAAGGTAACACAATTATGATAATGATTTTGTTAGGCGCTCCAGGTAGCGGTAAAGGAAGTATTTCCAACATCCTAAAAGATAAATATGGATTCATCCATATTTCTACGGGGGACTTGTTTAGAAAAACTATTGCACAAGATACCCCCATTGCAAACCAACTAAAGCAAGTCATGCTTTCAGGAACTTTGGTTGATGATGAATTGACTAACGAAGTTGTTAGACAAGAAATCATGAGGATTAATAATAAGGATGCCAACATCATCTTTGATGGTTATCCAAGAAACGTTAATCAACTTGAATATCTTAACTCTCTAGTAAAAATAGATTATGCAATAGATGTTCAAGTCTCTGAAGCAGAAATAATGAAGAGAATTACTGGGCGAAGAGTATGCCCAGTGTGCAAAGAAATCTATAACATTTATTACAAGAAACCAAAAGTTGAAAACATCTGTGATAATGATGGATCTTTGCTAATGCAAAGAAACGATGATCAAGAATCAGTTGTCGTTAATCGTTACAAAACCTACTTATCACTAAATGCTCCATTGGTAGCTAAATGTAAAGAAATGAACATTTATCATCCAATAGAGAATCTAAATTTAGATGATGCAGTAAATAAAATAAAGGAAATTTGTAATTTAAAATAATGATTTACATCAAAAGTCAAGAAGACATCCAAGGCATTAAGAAAGCTTGTGCGATTTGAAAAAAAGTCAAGAAAGCTTTGCTTAAGGCTACTAAACCGGGAGTCAGCACCAAGAAACTAGATAAATTAGCTGCTGACGTGATTTACAAAAATAAAGCCACACCAAGTTTCTATAAACATGAAGGGTTCCCAGGATACATTTGCATAAGCGTAAATGAACAAATAATTCATGGCGTAGCAAGTGACTATGTCTTAAAAAAGTCCGATATGATTACATTTGATATCGGTGTGACTTACAAAGGGTATATCTGTGACGCTGCTTTCAGCGTTGTTCTAGATGAAACTAACATTGAAGCTACACAAATTCAATTAGCAACACTAGACTGTCTTGAAAAAGGAATTGAAGCTATTAAGCCAGGTGCTACAGTAGGTGATATTTCCCATGCTATTGAGACAACAGCAACCCAACATGGTTATCAAGTTATTAAAAACTTTGGTGGCCATGGCTGTGGACTAAAAGTCCACGAGGATCCAATTATTCTTAATTATGGGCCAGCACACTCTGGGCCAAAATTAAGACCAGGAATGGTTATTTGCATTGAACCAATGTTAATGACTGATTCTGATGAATATGTAGTTGATCCCATCACACACTGAACTGTTAGTTCGAAAAATGGTAAATTAAATTGCCACGAAGAACACATGGTGTTAGTAACAGAAACAGGTGCTGAAGTATTAACAGCTTAATTGAAAGGATATAAATGGCTGAACAAGATAAAATAACAATAAAAGGTAAAGTATTAGAAATCTATTCTAATGGTGCTTATAAAGTAAAATTAGAAAATGATGTCGAAGTAACAGCCCACGTATCAGGTAAAATTCGTATGAGAAAAATACGTATTCTACCCGGTGATATGGTACAAGTTGAGTTAAGTCCTTATGATTTAACACGTGGTAGAATAACTTACCGTTTATAAGAAAGAGGTACAAATGAAAGTAAGAGCTTCTGTAAAACCAATCTGTAAAGATTGCAAAATAATTAAAAGAAAGGGACGTGTGATGGTTATTTGCAAAAATCCAAAGCACAAACAAAGACAAGGGTAAATAAGTATGGCACGTTTATTAGGAGTTGATATCCCTAACAATAAACAAGTAGTTTATTCATTACAAGCAATTTATGGTATAGGCAAATCATCTGCCCAAAAAATCTGTAAAACTGCTGGTGTAAAAGAAACTACTAAAGTTAGTGATTTAACTGAAAAAGAATTTGCAGCAATAAGAGAAGCTGCAAGTAAATACACTATTGAAGGTGATTTACGTAGAGACGTAACATTAAACATTAAGCATTTAATGGAAATTAATTGTTATCGTGGAATTAGACATAAGAAAGGTCTTCCTGTTAGAGGTCAAAGAACTAAGACTAATGCAAGAACAAGAAAAGGTCCTAGAAAGACAATCGCTAACAAGAAACAAGAAACTAAGTAATAGGAGGTAGATAATATGGCAGAAACAAAAACTAAGGTTGCAAAAAAACCTGCTGGTAAGAAAAAGAAAAAACTAGCATCAGTTAATGGTATGGCACACATTCACTCTACCCTTAACAATACAATTGTTACTATTACTGATAATAGTGGCAACGCTATTGCTTGAGCATCATCAGGTACTATTGGTTATAAAGGAAGTAAAAAATCTACTCCTTATGCCGCAGGACTTGCAGCTGAAGCGTGCGCAAAGAAGGCTATGCTTATGGGTCTAAAAACTGTAGCAGTTAGATGTAATGGTATTGGCCGTGGTAAAGACACAGCCATCAGATCATTAGCAGCAGCAGGACTACAAGTTACTGAAATTGCTGATGTTACACCATTACCACACAATGGTTGTAGACCACCAAAGAAACCACGTTAGGAGAACATTATGGAAAAATTTATTAAGTACAACATTAAACCAAATATTCATTTATTAAATGAAAACCATGGGCAATTTGAAATTGGTCCGCTAGAATCAGGATTTGGAATTACTATTGGTAATGCTTTAAGAAGAGTTATTATTTCAAACATTCCAGGTTCAAGTGTATTTGCTATCAAGATTCCTGGAGTTACACATGAATTCCAAGCTATTGATGGTATTAAAGAAGATGTAACACAAATCATCTTAAATTTAAAACAATTAGTTTTAAAGATTTCAGAAGATGCTGTTGCAGCTGATACAACAATTGAATCATGACCAACAATGAAACTTGCTTTCAAAGAAGCAGGAGTTATTAAAGCTGGTGATATTGAATTACCAGTTGGTTTTGAAATTATCAATCCTGATTTATATATTGCTACAAAAACAAAAGCTAGTAAAGCTTTTGAAATGGAAATATATGCTAGAACAGGACGTGGTTTTAAAACATTTAAACAAAACCAAGAACAAATTAATGCTCTAGGTATTATTGCTACAGACTCAAACTTCTGTCCAGTATTACAAGTTGGATACCATGTTGATGAAAAGAAAATTAGCAAGAACCAAATCGGTGATATGCTAACTATGGATGTAGTAACAAATGGTGCTGTAAGCCCATCTGATGCTGTAGCATATGCATCAAGAATTCTTACAGAACACTTTGATCAATTAGCTAACATCAATGAAAAAATTAAAGAAATGGAAATGATGGAAGAACAAAAACTTGAAGAAAAGAACCAAACATTATCTGTTTCTATTGATGAACTTGAATTATCAGTTAGAAGTTACAACTGTCTTAAACGTAATGGTATTAAGACATTACAAGAACTTTCTAACATGACAAGAGCTGATGTAGAAAAAATCAAAAACCTTGGTAAGACATCTTTAAAAGAAATTCAAAAGAAGCTTACTGAATACGGTTTGTCTTTCAAGAAAAACTAGGAGTGTTTTATGTCTTTTGTTATAACAAAAAGGAAAAATACTGCTTGAAAGAAAATGACTATTAGACAACAAGCGACAGATGTAGTTGTTTATGGCCACATTACTACAACAGTAGGGAAAGCTAAAGAACTAAGAAAGCATGTTGATCATCTTATTACTTTAGGTAAGAAAAATACTCTTGAAGCTAAAAAAGAAATCTATTCTATTGTCTTAGACAATAAGAAAATGAAAAAAGAAGCTATCGTTAAGAAACTAACAACTACTTTGGCAAAGAAGTATGCCACAAGAAAAGGTGGTTACACACGAGTACTAAAACTAGATAATCGTGCTGGTGACAACTCTAAGATGGCAATTGTTCAATTAGTTTAAAAACTAACATACCCTCAAAAGATCATACCATTAGGTATGATTTTTTAAATGATATAAATATTTATATTTTTAAAATAAAATAAATATATTAGTATGAGCAAACTATTTATTACAACACCAATCTATTATGCATCAGGCAAACCACATATTGGCCATGCCTATACAACTATTTTGGCTGATGTAATTGCTAGATATAAAAAATCATTAGGCTATGATGTGTTTTTCCTTACAGGAATGGACGAACACGGACAAAAGATTTTTGATAGTGCTAAAAATAAAGGTGTTGAACTTAAAACTTTCTTAGATGACATAGCTGGTCAATTTAAAAAGCTATGAAAAGATTTAGATATTGATTATTCTAAATTTATCAGAACAACTGATAACAAACACAAAAACGTTGTGCAAGAAACTTTTAGTAAGTTGTTAGGTAAAAAATATATTTACAAAGGTGTATGAAAAGGTCTTTACTGTGTAAATTGTGAAGAAAACTATACAAGAGATCAAGCTATAGAAAAAGATGGAAAACTTTATTGTAAAGTAGGCCATGAATTAACAACTAAAAATGAATCTTCTTACTTCTTAAAAGTAAGTGAATTTTCTAAATGAATTAAAACACAATTGAACAAGAAAGATTTTGTCTTACCTAAAGCAAGAGTTAATGAATTACTTGGTTCATTTATAGATAAAGGTCTAGAAGACCTTTCAGTTACTAGAACAAGCTTAGAATGGGGCATTCAAACTAAAGAAGATAACAAACATGTTGTTTATGTTTGGATTGATGCCTTATTAAGTTATTTATCTGGTCTAGGTTATCTTTCAGATAACGATAAAGATTTTAAGAAGTATTGAGCAGATAAAAATAGTCAAGTTATTCATTTAATGTCTAAAGAAATTATTAGATTTCACTGCATTTATTGGCCAATACTTTTAAAGATGCTTAATCTAAGATTACCATCTCAAATTATTAGTCATGGTTGAGTTGTAACCAAAGAAGGAAAAATGTCTAAATCCTTAGGCAATGTTATTGACCCATATGATTACATTAAAGCATATGGTTCTGATGCTTTTAGATATGCAATTATTAGACAAGTTTCTTTAGAAAAAGATGGCATTTTCTCTCATGATTTGTTTGTGGAAGTTTTCAATTCTGAGTTAGCAAATAACTATGGAAATATGGCAACAAGAATTTCAGGAATGATTAAAAAATACTTTAATAATGTAGTTCCTACATTAGACCCAAAAGCACTAAGAACGATAGATAAGAAAGTTTTATCATCTCATAAAAAATTCACTGCAAAAATTGAAAAAACTATAGAGAGTTTAGATATCAACAAACTACTTGATGGAATTCAAGAACAATACAATGTATTGAATAAGTATATTGAAGATGCTAAACCATGAGAATTAGCTAAAAATCCTAAGCAAAAAAAGACTCTAGGAAACTGTCTAAATATTATTTTCAATAACACTTGAAATTTAGCAACTTTATTGAAACCAATTCTTATTAAAACATCATCAGTTCTTGAAAAAGCATGAAATATTAAGTTAGACAGCAAAATATTTGGTCATAACTGACAAGGCCATAAAATAGGCGATTTAGCACCTTTATTTGCAAGAATTACAAAGTAATCGTTAATTTACAAGCACGTAATCGCTGATATAATAAATATATACGAGTATGAAAACATCGATTGCGGTTATTGTAGCTAACAAATGTGAAGAAATAGAAGTCATTGTTCCCATTGATATTTGACGTAGAGCAGGCATTTCTGTTCAAGTAATTTCTATAGAAAAGAAAAAGAGTTTAATCCTACAAAATGGTGTTCACATTTCATGTGATGACATCTTAGCAAAAGAAAATTTGTCTAAATATTCAGCAATCTATTTGCCTGGCGGCAAAGGATGCTATGATTTTTTAGACCCAGCCAAGTGTTCTAAATTAATTGCTTTTCTAAAGAAAATCGCTAATACTAAAACTAATATTTTTGCATGTTGTGCAGCACCATCTGTTCTTGCTCAACTTGGAATAATTGACAATGTTAAAGTTACTTGTTATCCTGGCTGCCAAGCCGGAATTAAACACTTGTCTAATGATGACATAGTTATTGACAAAAACTTTATTACTGCTAAAGCAAGTGGTCCAACAATTGACTTTGCTTTAACTATAGTTAAAAAACTAATTTCTCCTGCAAAAGCTAAAGAAATCGCAAAACAAATTTGTTATAAATACTTCAAAGGATAATTCCATGTCAAGATTTACAATACGTTGAAAAAATTGTGATAGATCAAAATCTATTCAAAACTATTTTGAAGATAAACTAATCATCTTATCAAAATACAATTTCCTTAATGAAAACATTAAGGCTGAAATAGTTTACTATGCTAAAACTAAAACATTTAAAACTAGAATAAATGTTGATGTTAAGGGTGGAAAAATTATTAGAGCAGAAGCATCTAGTGACCAAATTATTACTTCCATCAATCTTGCTTTAGACAAGATTGAAGACCAACTTCGTAGAGCTAAAACTCGTATGATAAGGAGAAAATAAACCTAAAAAAAGAGTCATTAATGACTCTTTTTTATTAATATAATTAAAATAATTAAGTAGTATGGAACGTAAATTTAACGATCAAGAACAAGTTAGAAGAACTAAGTTGCAAAAATTAATTGATATGGGTAAAAACCCATATTTAATTGAACATTTTGAAAGAACACACACTTCTGCTTCGTTTATAAAACAATATGAGAAATTTAGCCATGAACAATTGCAAACTAATAACGATGTTATTAAAATTGCTGGTAGAGTAATGGCTATTAGACAAACATTTGGTGTCATTAATGATTTTGCTGGCGATGTGCAATTTTACATAAACAAAAAAACATTCGATCCAGATAAATTCCAAATGTTTAAACAACTTTTAGATTTGGGTGACATCATTGGTATTACTGGAACACCAATGAAAACAATGACAGGACAAGTAACTATTAAAGTTACTGATTTTGTAATTTTATCAAAAGCATTAACTCCACTTCCTGAAAAATTTCATGGTCTTGCTGACGAAGAAATTAGAGCAAGGAAAAGATATCTTGACCTAATGGTTAACAAAGAATCTAGACAAACATTTGTTGAAAGACTTCACATTTTGCAATACATTAGAGAATTTATGTCTTCTAACAACTTCTTAGAAGTTGAAACTCCTATTTTAACACCAATTTTAGGTGGGGCTGCTGCTAGACCATTTGTTACACATCACAACACACTTGATAGAGACTATTATTTAAGAATTGCAACGGAGTTGCCTCTTAAGAAATTATTAGTTGGTGGTTTTGAAAAGGTATATGAAATGGGACGTATCTTTAGAAATGAAGGTATGGACCCAATGCACAACCCTGAATTTACTAGCATTGAAGCTTATCAAGCTTATGCTAATCTTGAAGACATGATGACTTTAACAGAAAACCTAGTAAGGTTTATTGCAAAGAAATTAAATAAAACTTCTTTTACATACAAAAACACAAAGATTGATTTTACTAAACCATTTGTAAGAGTTAATATGATTGATGCTATTAAGCAAGCAACAAAGATTGATTTTAACTCTGTTAAAGACGATAAACAAGCACTTGAATTAGCTAAGAAAGATGGACTTGAATTATTGCCTCATCAAAAAACAAGAGGACACATTATCAATGCTTTCTTTGAAAAGTATTGTGAAGACAAATTACAACAACCAACTTTTGTTGTTGGTCATCCAGTAGATGTTTCACCGCTTGCTAAAAAAGATCCAAAGGATAATCGTCTAACAAGAAGATTTGAATTATTCATTTGTGGTAAAGAATATGCTAATGCCTTCTCTGAACTAAATGATCCTATGGATCAATTAGCTAGATTTGAAAGTCAATTAAAAGAAAAGAAATTAGGAAATGCTGAAGCCAATGAAGTTGATATGGAATATATCGACGCCCTAGAATATGGTTTACCACCAGCTGGTGGTGTTGGTATAGGTGTTGACCGTCTAGTAATGCTATTTACTGGCAGAGAATCAATAAGAGATGTCTTATTGTTTCCTCATATGAAAGAAGCCAAATAGCAAATGAAAAGATTTAATTTTCCTTTTAATTACAAACCAGCAGTATCTTTAAAAGATACTCTTGTTTATGCTAATGGGTTAAAGGAAAACATTTTTTCATTTTTTGAAGCACAATATAAAACTATTTATCTAGATCCTGCATTGGTTGTGCCATGCAAGAATACATATTTAGCATATGAAAACGATGATAGATTTGTCAGTTTTGATAATAAGGCTAACAACCTTATTTCTGCTTTTAATAATTGTCAAGACAATTACTTTACTTTAGCAGCTAACAAATTTAGAAGAAGAAACATTTGTACATTTGCGCCACTAATAAGAAGGGATGCTAAATTAACAAACACTAGTTCAATGGTTCAATGAATAATTGATTTAGAACTAGCTATGCCTGAAGACAATTTGAATATTAACTACTTTAGTAGTTTCATTCAAGATTTGTATAAAAAAATTCTTTCTTTTTGTGAAAAACCAAGTTTGCAAAAAATTCACAATATAAATCCTAAAAAGAAAGCACCAAGATCTTGAAAGATCTTAGATGCAAGAAAAATTGAAAGATCTTATCCAACATTATCATTAGAACAAAGCGTTAACCATATTTGTTCTAATAATAGACTGGCTATTGTCACAAACAATTTTAAAAAATTGAAATCAAATAAATCTATTGAACAATATGTTCCTACTGCACACGACCTTGATTGCAGCTGTGGTTTATATGTTTATGATTATGCAAATGACTCAACTATTAATTTAATTAATATTTGTAAAAGACCAACAGGAAAGAAATCATTTGAACAATTAAAATCTTCTAATCCTATAGAATTAGAAAACGAAATTTATGATTCTAAATTATTTGATAAGACAAGATTAACAAATATGTCTATCACTATAAACTTCACAAACCTACTTTATTATCTTTTAGATAAAATCCATTTAGCTGAGGTCGTTTCTTCTGTTTGAACAGATGAGTTTATGGAATTTGTTGAAACTGAAAAGATAGAGATTTTGTAATATGGAAAAAATTCTTGAACCATCATTATTATCTTTAGATAAGAATAATGCCTTATATCAAATTGAACAAATTAGGGATTTAAAACTTAAATATGTTCATTACGATGTAATGGACCAAGGTTTTATTGGCCACACCGCTTTATCTACTGAATATCTTGATATTCTAGAGAAAACAAATATTCTACCCAATGTTCATTTAATGGTTTCTGACCCCGAAAGATATATAGACTTATATCAAGGATATAAACTTAATTCCATTACATTTCATGTAGAAACACAAGATGTTCGCGAAGCTAAAAGATTACTAGATAAAATCCATAAGTTAGGATTTAAAGCTGGTGTAGCTATAAAAATGGAAACTGATCTACATGATTACATCAGCCTTGCGCCTAATTGCGACTTTATTTTGATTATGGCAGTCAATCCAGGCGCTGCAGGGCAAAGATACTCTGAAGCTTGCTGGCATAACTTAAATGTGGCTAAAATGATGAAAAGTGCAAACCCTAATATTAGAATTCAACTTGATGGCGGGGTTGATGATACAATCATCACAAAACACCTTAATGATGTAGATAACTTTATTTCTGGTTCGTGGTTTTTTAAAAACATTAACCATATGAAACAATACATTAATTTATTAAAAAAAGGAGCCTAGCTCCTGTTTTTTATCTATTAGTGATAGTCACGTTGTTTTGGACTTTTCTTGATTTTACTATTCTATAGATTAGCAAGCCAAGTAAGACAAAGACCATTACGCAAGCAAAGAAGATAATCAAGTCACGTTTGTTTTTCATCTTCTTGATTTCTCTTAGTTCATCATCAGAAACAATTTGAACACCATAGTAACTATCAATCTTGCCAGATCTTGAGTGGTTTGTTACTAACAAAAAGATATGCATAAAGAAGCTTGCAAAGATAGTAATAATAGCACAGATAACAGTTATTAGGATTGCTGGTCCGCCAAATCTTTCTAGATTAGCTGCAGATATGTCTCCTCATTTGCCAGTTAAAATACCAGCGGTCATAAAGCAAATGGCTATAGTATATAGACCGATAATGTAGAATAAACTGCAGAATCAATTCACATTAATGTGAGCAGATTTTAATCTAATATAAAGTTTTCTTACACAAACTGTTACAGGTTTACCCTCGAAATTAACAGCTCTAGCTTCATTTCGATAATTTACATATTTATTTGCATATAGTACCAAGAAGGCAATACATAAAGCAAACATTGGAATCAATGTTAATCCTGCTCAATTGCTAACTGTTGGGTTTTGAATGATAGCAAAAAGTGCTCAACCTTCAAAAGCTAAACATAAGGCAGTTAATACAACTCATAATCAAACAAGCAAATAATGTCTATGAAGTTCTTTTTTATAGAACTTAGGCATAACCATTACATGAGGATTAACTTCTTCAATACTCTTTCGATTTAGCTTACGAGCCTCTTTGTTAAGTTGGATTCTAGCAGTTGGCAAACTAACCTCTGGTTTAATGATTGCTTCGTCGGTTTGGTTATATAAAATTCTTTGAATAGCAGCAGTTCTGCTGTTTTCAAATTCAGGTTCTTCTTTAGGAGTACCTGTTTTGTTATAAGAGATTATTGTTGTTTTACAATCTTCCATAGTGTGCCTATATATTTAATTTATATATGCATATTTACACAAAAAATAAATAATATTTTCTTAAATATAAATATTTAATTTTTTTATGTTTTTAACAGGAATACCTAGTTTTCTTCCTGCTTTTGCTTGTGGTTTGTTATTTAAATATACTAGATCCCCAGTAATGTTTACATTAACTTTAAGTAGTGATCCACCAATACCATAGAAATCTACTGGAGTTTTCTTTGTTTTAAATTGTTTGATAGTTTCATAGTTGAAACCAGAAGAAACAACTATTTTAACATGCTTCATACCATTAGCATCTAAGGCTTTTCTAGCCTTTGAAATTAAATGAGTTGAAACACCATTATCTTTTTTATTAGACAAAGATTTATCTAATAAATTCTTTGACGTATCAATTCTAATAGATTTAATTAATGGTCTTAAACCCTTATCAATGTTTTTAATTTCATTAACAACATCATTGTGGTAATCTACTAAAGCTGAAAGCTTTTCTTTAGGATAAGTTCTATGATAAGCTCATAGAGCTTTTGATAAATTTCCATTAAATTGTTGAATTAAAGCGTGAGGAATAGTTCCCACAACTTTTACTTCGCTTTGTTTATCTATTAATTCAATATGAGCACGCGTAGTAAATATTTTTATGCCTGCTTTATATGCAGCATAGCCATCATATGCATGAGCAAGATATAAATCTCCACGATCACCCATGTATATTAATTGGTTAGATTTTATTAAAGATAAAATCTTTTTACAATTAGTACATACTGATGATTCTCTAGCTAAAATACCATCAATAAATGATTCATATTCAGCAAAAGCTGAATAGTCACCTTCAATTATTAATATAGGTTGGCCAGCTTTAACTAGTTGACCATCTTTTACACCATAAACTCTAAATGGTTTATGCTTCAAGTTTTTTAAAACTTGAACAACATGTTTGATACCACAAACATATATAGGGGTTTTATTAAAATGACAAAACCTCATAATGGTTTTATTTTTAACATTATTCTTTTTAAGAATATTCTTAGTTTTAGTTAAATATAAAGCAGAATAATTGCCCGAAATTATCTTGTTTATATTGTCTATTTTTTTCATTGTTAAATAATATACAAATTATAATTTAATAAATTATAATTTCATATAACTAATGATCAACAAATATACTGATGAGAACATCAAGGTCCTTGAAGGACTTGAACCAGTAAGAAAAAGACCTGGAATGTATATCGGTTCTACCGATACTTTTGGTTTACATCATCTAGTATGAGAAATTTTTGATAACTCTGTTGACGAAGTATTAGCAGGTAATGCTGATTTAATAACTATTGTTTTGCACAAAGACGGATCAATATCTGTCCAAGATAATGGTCGTGGTATTCCTACAGGAACTAATGAAACCACAAAACTATCAACAGTAGATACAGTGTTTACAACACTACATGCTGGTGGTAAGTTTGATGATAGTGCATACCACTCTGCTGGTGGTTTGCACGGTGTTGGTGCATCAGTGGTTAATGCATTAAGTAAGTGATGCATTGTTAATGTATATCGTTCGAGAACGATATGAGAAGCTAAATATGAAAATGGTGGTAAGATCAAACAACCACTTAAAGAAATTGGTAAAACAAATCTTACAGGTACTAAAGTACACTTTATGCCTGATCCTAAAATTTTTAAGACTGTTGAATTCATTCCTTCAACTATCAAAGAAAGAGTAAGAGAAGCAACTTATCTATTTAAAGGTCTTAAAGTAGTCTTTAAGGATGAGATTAATGGCACTGAAGATGAATTCATTGCCAACAAAGGTATTGCTGAATATGTTGATTTCATCAATGACACTAAATCACCTATTCACAAAACAGCAAGCTTCAAAGGTGAATCTGGTAGCATAGCAGTTGAGATTGCTTTGCAATTTGTAAATGATTCATCTGAAACCATCATTTCATTTGCTAACTCTGTTAAAACAAAAGAAGGTGGAAGTCACGAAACAGCTTTCAAAGCGGCATTAACTGAAACAATTAATGAATATGCAAGAAAAAACCATCTTCTAAAAGAAAAAGATAAAAACTTTGAAGGTTCAGATGTAAGAGAAGGTTTAACTGCAGTTGTTACAGTTTTAGTTCCTGAAAAGCTTGTAGCTTATGAAGGTCAAACTAAAAATAAATTATTTACACAAGAAGCTTATGCTTCTGTTAAGCAAGTATTTGGTGAGCAATTTGGTTTTTGATTAGAAGAAAACAAAGCTTATGCAACCAAAATAATCTCTAAAGCTTTGCTTGCTCGTGATGCAAGAGTAGCTGCAAGAAAAGCCAGAGAAGATATTAAGAAGCTAAAAAACAAAGAAAACAAAGCAACATTCCTTTCAGGAAAATTAACTCCTGCTCAATCTAAACAACCAGAACTTAATGAAATCTTTTTAGTCGAAGGTGATTCAGCCGGTGGTTCAGCTAAATTAGCTAGAGATAAGAAACACCAAGCTATCCTACCACTACGTGGTAAGATTCTAAACGTAGAAAAAGCCAAACTATCCGATTTATTAAATAACGAAGAAATTTCAACAATCATTCTTGCTTTAGGTGCTGGGATTAACGATGATTATGATGAATCAGCACTTAAATACCACAAAGTGGTAATTATGACAGATGCTGACGTGGATGGGGCCCACATTAGAATTCTTTTATTAACTTTCTTTTATCGTTTCATGAGAAAGCTTATTGAAAATGGTCATGTATATATAGCTTTAGCGCCTTTATACAAAGTAACTAAAAAATCTTCTAAAGAATTTGCTTATGCTTGAAATGAACAAGAACTAGAAGAACTTAAAAATAAGTTCAAGACTTGTGAAATACAAAGATACAAAGGTCTTGGTGAAATGAACGCTGACCAATTAAAAGAGACAACTATGTCTCAAGAAAATCGTAAGATGATCAAAGTTACGATTGAAGATGCTGCTTTGGCAGAAAGAAGAATTTCAACTTTAATGGGAGACAACGCTTCCTTAAGGAAGACATGAATCGATGAAAACATTTCATTTGATTTAGAGGAATAGTATGGCAGACAATAGTAGTAAAAAAATTCCTATAGAAAACATCATGTCTGATAGCTTTGGCAAATATGCCAAATATATTATTCAAGATCGTGCATTGCCTGATGTTAGAGATGGTTTGAAACCAGTTCAAAGAAGAATCATTTATGCAATGAATGATTTGAACTTATTGCCTACTCTTCCACATAAGAAGTCAGCAAGAACTGTTGGTGAAGTAATTGGTAAGTACCACCCACATGGTGATAGCTCCATTTATGAAGCTATGGTTAGATTAAGCCAAGAATGAAAGAACAATATATGTCTTTTAGACATGCACGGTAACAAAGGTTCTATCGATGGCGATGGTCCTGCGGCCATGAGATATACAGAATGTAGATTATCTGCATTAGGCCAAATGATGACAGAAGGAATCAAAAAGAACACAGTTCCTTTTATTCCTAACTTTGATGGATCAGAACAAGAACCAACAGTATTACCTACTTTATTCCCTAATCTTTTGATTAATGGAGCAAATGGTATTGCTGCAGGTTATGCAACAAACATACCACCATTTAACCCTTGCGAAGCAATTGATGCAATTATTGCTAAGATTGATTCTCCTAACTGTAGGATGGATAAAATATTATCCATTATGCCCGCACCTGATTTTCCAACAGCTGGAGTTATTTCTAATCTAGAAGGTGTTAAAGATGCATATAAAACAGGAAAAGGTAAAATCTTCATTGGTGGTGAAATGAAGAAACTAAGTAATAAACAAATTGTTATTACTTCTATTCCTTTTGAAACTAACAAGTCTGACATTATTAAACAAATTGATTTAGCTAAAGAAAAAACAGAAGCATTGCAAATTACTGAAGTAAGAGACGAATCTGATGCCAATGGTGTTTATATTGTTTTAGAAACTAAAACACATGCTAATTTTGATTTCATTAAGAATTATTTGTATAAAAATACAAAACTTCAAACTTCATTTAATTTCAATATGATTGCAATCAAAGATCGTAAACCTGTATTGTTAGATATCTTTACTTTCTTACAAGCTTTTATTGATCATGCAGAACAAATCATTTTAAAAACAAGTCAATTTGATTTAGACAAATCAAAAACAAGAAGAGAAATAGTTCAAGGACTAATTAAAGCTATTTTAATTATTGATGATGTAGTATCATCAATTAGAAAAGCAAAAGATAAAACTGAAGCAACAACAAACTTAATTAATAAGTTTGGTTTTAGTCAAGCTCAAGCAGAAGCAATTGTTAATCTTCGATTATATCGTTTGAGTAATACTGATGTTCAAGCTCTTAAAAATGAATTAGATGAATTAAACCTTTCAATTGCAACATTAGAAAATTTAGTAGCAAACAAAGATGCAAGATTATTATTTTTAAAAACTAAGCTAAGAGCATTTAAGAAGGAATACCCTTCTTCAAGAAAATCTCAACTTTCATATGAAGAAAATAAAG
>JAZUGL010000012.1:0-10254 GCA_045641165.1 Mycoplasmoidaceae bacterium | reverse complement strand
CGGACAGATAGCGAAGCGGCCAAACGCAGCTGACTGTAAATCAGCCACCTTCGGTTTCAGTGGTTCGAATCCACTTCTGTCCACCATTAATTGGGTTGTAGCCAAGCGGTAAGGCATCAGATTTTGATTCTGACACGCGCTGGTTCGAATCCAGCCTACCCAGCCAAATTATGTCCCACTAGCTCAGTGGTAGAGCATTTCACTTTTAATGAAGGGGTCCGGAGTTCGAGTCTCCGGTGGGGCACCATAATGCTGAAGTGGCGGAATGGTAGACGCACAGGACTTAAAATCCTGTGATAGCAATATCGTGAGGGTTCAAGTCCCTCTTTCAGCACCATTTGTTGCGGGTATAGTTCAATGGTAGAACTATAGCCTTCCAAGCTATTAATGTGGGTTCGATTCCCATTACCCGCTCCAATAAGGAAAATAAAAAGAGGCTTGAGCCTCTTTTTTTAATTAAGTTTGATGTCAAAATATATTGGTTGTTTTTCAGGTGGCTGTGGCCATTTAGAAGCTGAGATGGTTATTGTATTAGTATTATCATCAACAAAATAATCTGTCCCTTGAGAAAGAACCACCCAACCACCTTGTTCAGTTTGTTGTTTGGCTGTTATTGTGGCCTTTTTGCCTTTTGAATCAAATTTAATGTATACATCACCAGAAGTTGATTTATCAGGAGGACCCTCGACGCTAATTACTGAGCCCCCGTTATTAATAGATATATCATAGAAGAAAGATAATATACTGTCTCCTTTTATATTGAAAGCGCCGTCTGTGCAAACAAATGGAACCCAATCAGATGGTTCTCCAGCCATCGTTACATCTTTAAAAATCGTTTTAAGTTCTTCTTTTGTACCATTGAATGTTATTTTTTTAACATTTCTACAACAAAAAGCAAAATTTTCAACCGTTGTAAGGGAGTGTGGCAAATTAATTTCCTCTATTGCTGGCATATTATAGAAAGAAGCATATGGTATTGTTGTTAATCCTTCGTTTATTTTAATGTGTTTCAAACGATCACAATCATCAAAACATCCAAAACTTAACTCTCGCACACCACTTCCCAATTCTACATATTCTAATGAATTACATTCATCACAAATATAGCTTGGTATTGTCTCTACATTAGGAATTACAAGTCTTTTAAGGTTTTCGCAGTTTTCGAAAGCATATTCACCAATCAACACAACAGAGTCGGGAATGTTAAACTCGCTAAAAGAAGAGCCAGATAGGGCGTATTGAGCTATGGATGTTATCCCGTTAGGTACTTTTGTTACAGCACCCCCAAAGCATAACTTTGTTCAGGAGAAAATACCATTGCATTCTTCACCAAGCGGCGCAGATGTATAACCTCCAACGTTGCCGGGGGCAACTTTAATTGAGGTGAATGTGTCATTAAAAGAACCAGCAAAAGCGCGGGTGTGTATATAGCTCACGCTCGCCGGAATAAGAAGTTTTTTTATAACGCAATCAAAAAAAGCATCATTATATATATATACAACACCTTCTGGAATATTTGGATTCAATCACTCTTGGCAACCACGAAAAGCTCCGGCCCCTATTGCTTCCACTCCGGTCGTTGGTATTTTTGTATTTTTGCAACCTAACATTAATTCTTTCTTATCAATATTAATTAAACAATTTCCTTCGTTTTTGTTTGAAGTGTAATGTTGGTTCTCAGCATCAACAATAATTATTTCAAGGTCTTTGTTGGAACGATCAAAAGCCGTTGAGTCTATGTTTGTCACAGTTTTAGAAATGTTAATGATTTTCAGTTGTAGGTTATTAGCAAAGGCGTTCTTACCAACTTCTTCAACACCCATACCTAATGTAATGTTTTGAAGTGTGTCGCACGAGTTGAATGCGTTTGAGCCTATTTCCCTCGCTTGTATTATAGATGTAATTAGATAGTTACAACGATAAAAGGCCTTGTCTCCAATTTTATCGACAGTGGATGGGACTTCAATTGTTGTAAGTCGAGATTGATAAAAAGCCTGGGCACCTATTTCTTTAACAGTGGGGGGTATAACACAAGTTTGGATTTTTGCATTATTGTTAAAAGCATCTTCTCCAATTTTGACAATAGTATATTGTGTGGAGGTTGTTGAATCTATAACTAAAGAAGGAATTTCAACATCGCTCGCCTCCCCCTCATAACTAGTTATTTTAGCTGTTTTTGCTTCTTCATCAATTACTTCTCAATTAAACCCTTCAGTTGGCGATGGTTTATATGTTGAAACTACACAAGTTTTCTGTATTTGTGGATTTTCGGCAGATGTTGCTGTTATGGTGGCTGAACCTGTCGCGCCGTCAGGACCCACGCCCTTTGCAGTTACCAAACCAATGTCATTAACTGTGGCAATTGATTCATCACTAGAAGTTCATGTCACTTGTTGAGGGGCCCCTTGCGGCAGAACTGTAGCCCTAATTGTTTTGGAATGGCCAACCACGAGTTTTGGTATTTCTGTTGGATCAAGTTCTATCCTCTCAGGAGTAATTGTTGTAACGGTAACATGACAATCAGCAAACTTGCCAGACCCATCTGTCGCCGTAGCCCTTATTGTGGCAGTACCAGTTTTAAGAGCCTTCACTTTACCATGGTTGTCAACAGTGGCCACCTTATCGTCGCTAGAAGACCAGGATAAAGTTTGGGGTGCGCCGGCAGGTAACACTGTTGCTTTAATTTCACTTTCACCAGCAACATTCAAATTCATTGTATATTGATCAAAAATTATTTGTTCAACAAAAATAGGTTTAGATGTAATGGTTAAAAGACACACACCCGTAAGTTTTTCATCAACAGCGGAAGTTGCCATTATCTGAACTGGTGGTACACCTTCGGTAGAGCGTTTTGCAGTAACTCACCCGCCGGAATCAACTGTAGCAATGGATGGTTCAGAAGAGCTCCACACAACATCTTGTGGTGCGTCTTCGGGTGCAACTTTTGCTTTTAATTGATATCTACCATCAACTTCTAAAGTAAGAGTTTCTGGAGTAACTACTACTCCAGATGGAACAACAGGTGGCACGGGTTCTGGTCCTGGCTGTGGATGATCATTTAAAGCAAAAGCTACAATTGCTGCAGCGGCGGCAGCGCCGGGCACAATTGTAACAGCCATTATTATCTTAAATAGCTTTTCTTTCATAAGATATATTTATATTATATATATAAATAATAAAAAACAAATAGCACCTATGGTGCTATTTTATAATTTATATATAATTTAGGGTATGAAAAGGATTTATTTCAAGCGTATTTTGATAGATAAAGATATCATCTTAGATTTCTTTAATAGACATCAAGAGATGAATAAGTTTTTAAATAAAGATGATTCTTTTTTTATCAGAACGTGTGCTAAACTATACCCAGGTTTATTGCATGCTATTATTTCCCAAAATCAAACTAACAATCAAATAATAGAAACAACAACTTTTCTTAGCAAATTACTAAGAGATAATATTAAACCTAGAAAAGTAATAAAACTTGATCTACAAGAGCTTTTTGGTGCTAAAGCACCATTAATTAAACAAATTACTCAAGATGTAATTTCTAAAAAATTAAATTTAAAGAAATTAATGAAATTATCTACAAACCAAATCATAGATGTTTTAACATCTTATGAAGGTCTAAATGTTAATACAGCAAAAGAGTTTGCTTTATTTACATGTGGTAAAAAAGATGTTCTATGTTTAGAAAATTTTGATTTTCTTATAGGATTAAGGCTTTTTCTAAATAAAACTAAAATAAGTAATGAAGATATTGATAAAATTAAAAATGAATACACTAATGATGGAACATTATTTTCATTGTGTATGTGAAAAATAAGATTTTCTAAACATGAATAAACCAATTACAGATTTCATCAAAGATGAATTAATCAAAGCTATTAAATCTTATAGTGCTAAAAATCCAAGTTTTAGCTTTAATGTTGATAAGAATAGAATCAATGTAGATAAAACAAAATCTACAAAGTTTGGTGATTTCACCACTAACTTTGTTTTATCTCTAAATTCTAATGGTATTTCTAAACAAGAATTAGCCCAAAAAATAGCTGGTTTTATCTCTAAAAAATGTTTTTCTAAAGTAGAAGTTGCAGGCCCTGGTTTTATTAATTTCTTTTTAAATAATAAAGCCAAATTGAGCTTACTTAATTCAATAAATGAATTAAAGAGTAAGTATGGTCAATTTACTAAAAAGAAATTAAAATACAACATTGAATTTGTTTCTGCTAACCCAACAGGTTTATTGCATATTGGTCATGCAAGAAACGGTGCTTTTGGTGATTCATTAGCTAATATTTTTGAACAATATGGTATTAAAACAGACAGAGAATACTATATTAATGATGGTGGTAACCAAATTAATAAATTAGCTTTATCTATATTAATAAGATACTTACAAAGTTTTGGCAAGCAAGTTCAATTGCCAGATGATAGTTATCATGCAAATGAAGTAATAGATTGTGCTAACTTATTAAAGAAAAAATATGGTAATAAATTTATTAATACCAAATATGATCAAAACAAAATTCTTAATCAAAGTGCTAATAAATTAATTAGTAATTTTGGTAAAAAATACATGTTAGATATCATCAAACAACATTTAACTAAATTAAATGTTAAGATGAAATTATGATCTCCTGAATCATATATTTATAAAAATGATTTGGTTAATAAAACATTTAAGAAATTAAATAAATATATCTTTGAAAAAGATAATGCTACATGACTAAAAACTACTGCTTATGGTGATGACAAAGACAGAGTTTTAGTTAAATCAGATGGTAACTATACTTACTTTGCTCCAGATATAGCTTACCATAACCTGAAACTATCTAGAGGTTATGACAAAATCTTTAATGTTTGAGGTGCAGACCACAAATCATATATAGACAGAATGTCTATAGCTATTCAAATGTTAGGCTATAAAAAAGAACAAATGCATGTTTGTACTATGCAAATGGTTCAATTAACTAAAAATGGACAAGAATTTAAAATGTCTAAACGTATGGGCGATGCCTTTACTACTATAGATTTAATTAACTTAATAGGAAAAGATGCCGCTAGATGATATCTAGTTAACCAATCATTAGATACTCATGTAAGTATTGATATAGAAAAAGCTGGAAAAAAAACTAATGAAAACGGCTTATTCTATGTTCAATATGCTTATGTAAGAATTAAACAAATTCTTGCTAAAGCAAATACTAATATATCTAAAGATATAAACCTATTAACTCAAGATATTGAAAAAGAACTAATTAGTCAACTGTTCTTCTTCATGCCCACAATTGAAAATATCGCTAAAAGCTTTGAAGTGCACAAAATGTGTTTATATTTAACTAACTTAGCTAAATTACTACATACTTACTATGAAAAAGTAAGAATTAATGATGATAACAACAAGGAACTTGTTGGTCAAAGATTATTCTTAATTTCTGCTGTAGCAACAGTAATTAAAAATGGTTTAAAACTGCTTGGCATTGATACTGTAGAAAGTATGTAAATTAAAATACTATTTTGCCGTCAACAAAAGTATTTAATAGTTTTGCATCTAATATTTTATTGACTCTGCAATTTAGGAAGTTTGTATTGAAAACAGTTAAGTTGGCAATCTTGCCTACTTCAATTGTTCCAAAGTTCTTTTCTTCATTAAATGCATAAGCTGCATTTTTAGTAAAAGCACATAGTGCTTGTTTTCTATTAATAGTTTCACTTGGTCATCGACAAGATCTTTTACCACGATCTGGATCCATTCTTGTAATTGCTTTATAGATTGTTTTAGGAATAGACATAACTGGTGAAACAGGATAATCACTATGAAATACTACTTTAGCTTTTGCTTTAATGAAAGATCTAATAGGATAAGACTTATCTGCTCTATTCTTTCCTATAAATTGTTTCTCTTGTTGATAATAGAAAGGTGCTTTAGGTGTTCAAAGTGGTGGAACACAAGCAATAATATGATTCTTGCCTATCTTTCTAATATCATTAGGATCAACAAGTTGTAAATGGGCAATAATGTGTCTCATATCTTTATTGCCTATTTTCTTTTGAGCATCTAAAATTGCATTAACAGCAACTTTAGTTGCTTTATCTCCAACTGAATGGAAATGACAAGGCATATTCTTTCTTGTTGCATTAACAATGAAATTAGTTAATAATTTACTATCACTAATTCTTGCTAACCCTTTATAACCTTTTTGATCGTTATATTGCTTGACAAGTCAAGCAGTATGTGCTTCAACCACACCATCCATAAATAATTTAACACCATGAATTTTAAAATAATCTGTATTAAGCTTTAATGAAAGATCTACAGCATTTTCTAATTCTTCACCTAAATGCTTAGAGTTTTCATTAATCATGTAATAAGCATAAGTTCTTAACTTAAACTTATTTTCTTTTGATAATTCATGATAACTAGACAAGATAGGAACAGCAGATGATGTAATTACTGCAGCATCACAAACAGCAGTATAGCCTTGAGAAAAGCAAAGCTTTTGTCATTGTAATAGTCCTTCTTTTAAATCACTCTTTAAGAATTTAATTTTAGAAAATAAATCCATTACAACATTGTCATGTAATATACCAGTGGGGTTACCATCTTTATCTACTTCAACTAAATTTGGTCCATACTTCTTAGCTGTTTGAGCATTAATATTTCTTATTTTTAATACCTTTGAGTTCACTCAACAAGTGTGATTATCTTCTGTTTGCAAATAAACTGGTGTATCTGCACAAACTTTATCTAAATCAGCAGCTGTTGGTTTAGTTTTTAGTTTTTTTAAAACTAAGTTAGAACCAACATAGTTTAATTTCTCAGGGTGCTTTTTAATAAAACTTTTAACTAAATTTAAACAAGCAGTAACAGTAGTACATGTTGTTAAATCTATTGTGCCAATGAATTCATTGGCAGCCATAGTTCCGTGTGCATGGGAATCTATAAAACCAGGATAAACAAAACCTTTTTTGTATTTAATGATTTTTGTTTTTCTTGAAATATACAATCTACTTTTTAACTTAGAACCAACAAAGACTATCTTACCATCTTTAATAGCTATAGCTTCAGCTATAGTGTTTCTATCATCTAAAGTTATGATGTTTCCATAGATAACTTTGTCTGCTTTAACTTTTCTAAATAACATTATTTGCTCTTTCTAGCTTTAGCTTTAAGCTTTTTCTCATAAGCTGGAATAACATATTTTTTAGTATATGCAATTTCATCTAGGTGTTTTTTTCTTGCTTTGGCAATATTAACTAATTTAGCTATTAATAAGCCATAGTTAGGAATTAAACCACTAAAGATAATAGCACCAAAGGTGCTTGGTAATGTAAGGAAGCTAGTTGGAGGCCATGGTGTGCTTCCATTTTCAAGTTCCATTCATGCTAACAAGAAAGCATATATAAATGAAACTGTACAAGCTATTGGGAAAACAATAGCTCAGCTTAAAGACACACCAGAGGTGTCTTTCTTCTTAGCGGCAGAAACAAATGTTGGTCAACCTAGGATTTCATTGCTTATGGCTGAAATAAAGTTAGCAACAAGTACTCATCACCAACCATCTGTTACCATTTGTTCACTAGCTCTAGGTATGCTTCGTGTAACTAGGAAATATATTCCTATAGTTGTTAAAACATAAATAGTAATTAGAAACAAGGCATGTTTAAAATATTTCTTTTTATAAAATTTACTTCCTGATTTTAAATATTCGTGTTTTTGCTTTTTAAGCAAATAATAAGATAATTCAACCTCATTCATTCTTTTCTTTTTGCATAAATGTAAATGATATAGCTTATTAGAAAGCAAAGCTGTTCCAATAAAGAAGTCAATTATGTAATAAGAAATAATTGGAATGATTGTTCATTGGAACAATCAAATATTATTAGGATCGGTTTTGGAACTAAACACAATTTGATAATAATAACCAAATCCTCAAACTAAAGCTAATAAACAACTTGCAAGCAACAAAACATATGCTAATGCAGGAACACCAGATGTATTTTTTGTTTTTGCAGCACGAAAAAACTGCGAAAGTGTAATCACTTGCATTAATGCAAAGGTTAATAAACCAAAGGTAATAGAGAGGTATACTGAAAGACTAAAATCCATATTATTTGGCTTTTCTTGCTTTAGCAGCTTGTTTCTTTTTCCAAGCCGGAATTAAGTATTTCTTAGTATATTGCACTTCGCTTAAGCCTAACTTCTTGGCGTTTTTCTTATTAATTATCTTAATAATAAGAATGCCGTAGTTAACTATCATACCATTAAATACTAAACCACCAATTGTATCTGGTGAAAAATCACCAGTCTTTAGGGCTAATGCTAGAGCATAGCCAAATGCTACAGTTAAAGATGCAGGCATAAAGATAGCTCAGTTCATAGATATACCAGAGGTATCTTTTTGTCTAATAGATTTAATAAATTGAGGTCAGCTAATTGCTTCCCATAAAAAGGCAGCTAATAAACTTGTTGGAACAACCCATGGGTAACCAGCTCAATCTGTTGTTTGTGTTGGTTTGAATCTAACATAGATTGTAAACAAAACAGCAAATAGGATCACTATTGCAAACAATAGACCTAATAAAACAAATATAGGAAAGTTGATGTGGTTATAAAACTTATGTCCAGATCTTAAATACTTTTGTTTTTGTTTATCTTTTAGATATTCAGCTAAGTCTAATTCATTCATCTTTAACTTTTTAGATAAATGCAAATGTCTTGTTTTAATAACAAGCATTGTTGATGACAAACAGAAGTCTGTTATGTAATAACAAAGTATTGGCAAAATAGACCATTGATAAATTCAATATGGGATTGAAACATCACCTTCAATACTCATTTCTTGAAAGTAATAACTAAAGCCCCAAATTAAACACATTGCTCCAGCAATGACAAAGATAAAATATGTTCAAACGGAAACACCGGAAGTATTTTTTGTTCTAATTAATGACACAATCTGTGAAACAGATATGATTTGTGCCATAGCAAAAGACACAAAGCCCAAAACCATACAGATAATAAGAAAGTTCATATGACTATTATATAAAATATAAACTTTTAGAAAAGTTTATATTTTTTTTATAAGTTTTTTCTTAGTGTATTCAAGTTCAGTCATACCAAGTTTTTTGGCATTGACCATATTCCTTGCTTTTATGATAAATACACCTGTTGTAGGTATATAGCCACCTAAAACTATTGCTCCTAGGGTTAGTGTAGTAAATCCATCAGAAGCAGCAAAACCTAATAAAAGGTTATAAGCCATGAACACAAAAGCACACAAGAATAGGAATAATGATCATCAAAAAGAAATACCTACGGTATTTTTTGTTCTAACTGATTTTATAAATTGTGGTCAGTTAATAAGTTCGGAAGTACCAGCCGCAATCCAGTTGATAATTGCAACTCAAACCCATTGTTCATCACTTGTTTTAGAACTTTGGAATGGTGCAAATTTTAATAAAAGAACACCAACAACAACTGCTATGATTGCTAAAAGCCCGAAAACTAATGAATAAAATAGAGCCTTTTTTGCCTTTCCGTTTCTTTTGTCTTGTTTTAACAAGATACTAGCTAATTCCATTTCACTAATATGCTTATTTTTTGCCAAGGATAAATAATAGATTTTTATACACAAGATAATAGTCATGAAAGAAAAAGAAAGTGTATCAGCTATTGTAATAGGCAAGATACTCCATTGTTTAAACAATGGATCTACTTCACTACCTCATAATCTACTATTGAAGTAAAAACCATAGGCTCATATTAACCAACATATAGCAGTTATTTCATAAATAATGTAAGTTCAAAGTGAAGTGCCTGAACTATTTCTCGTTCTTCTTAATTGAATAATTTGACTAGAAAAAGTAATAACATAGCTTATTAAAGCTATTATGCCCATAGCTAAAGCTGCTGTTGTTATTGCAAAAGGAGACATCGTCAATATTATATATTAAAACTACACAACATCTTTTTGGTGTTTTCAATAACTATGTTATTGAAAATAGTAAGGTTTTTTACTGTTCTTTTAATAAATAGATTTGCTAATCCACCTACTATTATTTCCGTTCACATATTTAAAACAATCTTAGCTTCGCTAACATTGATTCTTTTTAATTCATAAAAGACATCTCTTTCTAGTATTTTCAAAAACAAATCAAGATATACATACCTAACTTTTAAGTTATTAGATGAATTCAAAATAATATCTTTATTTGTGCATTAAAATTCCGTCTTATGGCCAAGGAACCGAA
>JAZUGL010000011.1:0-20518 GCA_045641165.1 Mycoplasmoidaceae bacterium | reverse complement strand
TTGACCTAGTTTTGATTTAATGGTGGAGCCTAAGGGAATCAAACCCTCGACCCCCTGAGTGCAAATCAGGTGCTCTATCAGGCTGAGCTAAGGCCCCATTAATGGTGGGAGTAAATTGACTCGAACAATCGACCTCACCCTTATCAGGGGTGTGCTCTAACCAACTGAGCTATACTCCCATAGCACGTAATAATTATATTTATTTCGCGGCTTTTGGTTGAGTTCTTTTAGATGCTTTTTTAGCACCACAAATACTTCTCTTATTAAGAGTTTTTAATGTTTTTGTTGAAACTTTAACTTTCTTAACTTGCCCATTTGGCAAAACTATTTTAACTGTTTGCAAGTTAACATTTCAAACTCTTCTTGAGTGGTTCATAGCATGAGATTTTTTGTTACCACTCATTGCTTTTTTACCAGTAAAGTAATCTTTTCTACTCATAGTTTGCACCTATTTTATAAATGTTTTTATATTATAGCAAACAATAACAAAGTATGTTTTTTTTCTTATGACGTTCGCGCCCGCCTAAAGAAAAAGTTAATTAAAGTATTAATTAAAAATATAACTCTTTGCTATGCAAAGAGTTCTTTATTTTATTAATAATAAAATATAATACAAAATATCTAACCCCTAAAGGTCTAGAAATTAGGATAAAGTATCTTATGCAAAAGAAGATGTTTGACGAACAACTAGCAGTCAATACTTTAAGAGTTTTATCAGCTGAAGCAATTACTAAAGCTAAATCGGGACACCCCGGTATAGCTTTAGGTGCTGCAAACATTCTTTATGAGTTATTTGTAAATCAAATGAATGTTTGTCCTAAATTTACTAATTACTACAATAGAGATAGATTTGTTTTATCTGCAGGTCATGGTAGTTCATTACTATATGCAACTATGCTTTTATGTGGTTTTAATCACCCAACAATGGATGATTTAAAGAATTTTAGACAAATTAATTCTAATACTCCTGGACATCCTGAACCATCATTGCTTGATGGTGTTGAAGTTTCTTCTGGGCCTTTAGGCCAAGGCATAGCTATGGCTGTTGGTTTAGCAATAGCAAGTAAGAAAACAGCTCATTTACTTAATACTGCAAAGACAAGATTAATGAACAATAAAGTGTATTGTTTATTTGGTGATGGATGTTTTCAAGAGGGAATAAGCTATGAAGCATTTGCTATTGCTGGTAGATTAAAACTTGATAACTTAATCATGATTTATGATTTCAATGGTATCCAATTAGATGGAAAAGTATCTGATACTACTGAAATTGATATTAAAAAATATTTCAAAGCTTTAGGTTGAGAAACAATTTTTACATCTGATAATTTAAAAAATTTATCCAAAGCCTTTGCTAAAGCAAAGACAATTAAAAAACCAGTAGTAATTGTTTGCAAAACTACAATTGGTTTTGGTTGTGAACTTGCTGGGACAAATAAAGTTCACGGATCACCATTAAATGAAACCCAATTGGCAAATTTAAGAAAAACACTAAAGTATGATTATCCAGAATTTACAATTCCAGAAGAATTAAAACAAATTCCAGACTATGTAAATAAAAGAGTTGGTAAAGAAGTTAATAAGTTTAATTTAAATTTACAAGAACTTGAAAAAGAAGATATTGAAGCTTACAATTTAGCTATTGATTTTGTGCAAAAACAAGAAGAAAAATTTGATTACAAATGATTCGATAGATCTAAATTTGCTTCTTCAGAAGCAACTAGAAACATTTCTGGACAAATATTGCAAACCGTATTAAAACACAACCCAGGATTAATCGTTTCTATAGCTGACCTATCTAGTTCAACGAAAATTATTGCTAAGGATTCAAGTTTTATTACATCTAAAAATTGAGGTGGAAAAAATCTTAATTGTGGTGTTAGAGAATTTGCCATGGGAGCAATTAATAATGGTATTTCTGCTTTTGGCACAACAAAAGCAATTGGCTCAACATTTATGAGCTTCTCTGATTACAACAAAGCCGCAATCAGACTTGCTGCTATTAGTAGAATTCCAAGTATCAACATTTATTCGCATGATTCAATTTTAGTTGGTGAAGATGGACCAACACATCAGCCTATTGAACAACTTTGAACTTTAAGATTAATTCCAAATCATTTTGTTTTTAGACCATATTCAACAATTGATACAATTGTTGCTTTTGAATTTGCAATCAAATCTAAAACAACGCCAACATCAATAATTACTTCAAGATCAGCGTTTAATCAAATTAATGTTCCATATGATTTAGCTAAAAAAGGTGCTTATGTAGTTTATGGACCAAAAAAGAGACATTCAGTAACAATTTATGCCACTGGTTCTGAAGTTCCTTTAGCTATTGAAGTTGCTAAAAAAATGAAAAAAGTAACTCGTGTTGTTGCTATTAATAGTTTTGAACTATTAAAATTACAAGATGAAAAATATCTAAATATGATTTTTGACAGCTCTAAAAAAGTTTCTATTGAGTTTGGTTGCACAACACCTTGATATAAGTATGTTGACTTAGCAATTGGTATAGATCAATTTGGTTATTCAGGAAAACCATCTGACATAATTAAAAAACTCGAACTTACTCCTGAAGACATACTAAAACGTATTCAAAAGCAAAAAATATAGGAACATAGTTCCTATTTTATTTAGTAATAAAATGAATACCATTTTATATTTATAATATTTTTATTATTAATTAAAAACGAGGGAGAAAATAACATGATTAATGCAGCAGCATGACCAACTTCAGCTATTGTCGTAGCAGTAATTGTACCAATAGTTTGTTTAATAGTAGGAGCTATTATAGGCTTTGTAATAGCACAAAAATATCTTAAGAAACAATTGGATGAAAATCCACCTGTTACTAGAGATCAAATTAGAGCAATGTACCAACAAATGGGACGTACTCCATCTGAAAGTCAAATTAACCAAGTAATGGAAGCAATGAAAAAAAGCAGAAGGTAATGGCTAAATTTCTTAAATCAGCAACTGAAGTAAATAACATCGCTATCAACGATAGCGTTGTTGAATTTTGCTTTATTGGTAGATCAAATGCAGGCAAATCTACTTTGATTAATGCCTTAGCTAACAATAAAATTGCCAAAACATCTAAAACACCAGGATTAACTAAATTAATTAATATTTTTGATTTTGGGGCATATAGAATTATTGACTTGCCGGGTTATGGCTATGCCAAAATGAGCAAACAAAACAAGTTAGATACAAACAACACATTAAATGATTACATAAATAATCGATCTAATTTGTTTTGCGTATTTCAAATATGTGATATTAAAAACATTACTGATTTGGATATTAAGGTTTACAACGATGTTTGTTTAAGATTTAAGAATGTTTTTATTATTCTTAACAAAGTTGATAAAGTTAATAAATCATACTTTGATAACAACAAATTTAAAATTGCAAAGCAATTTCACACTGATATAAAAAATTTAATTCCTATTTCAGGATATAGGAAACAAAATATTGCACAAATTAAGAAAATTATGAGTGCAATAGCAAAACAAGTTAAGTAGTATGGAACAAATTGATAATAAGAAATATAACCATACGTTCGTAGAAAAGAGTGTTAAAAAACTTCTTTTAGAAAAAAGATTCTATGAATTAAACGAAGGACATAAGGGTCCTAGATTTTCTATTATCCTCCCACCACCTAACATTACCGGCAAACTCCATTTAGGACATGCCTGAGATGCATCATTACAAGATGCAATTATTAGATTTAAACACTTGCAAGGTTTTAATACCATTTGAATTTCAGGTTTAGATCATGCTTCGATTGCTACGCAATCTAAATATGAGAAAATTTTAAAAGAGACTGAAAACAAATCACGTCTTGATTTTACTAGACAAGAATTTTTAAACAAACTTAATGTATGATCTAATGAACAAATGAAATTCATTAGACAACAATGAGATGGATTAAATCTAGCTTTAAGTTTAGAATCTCAATGTTTTACCATGGACAAACACGTTCATGAAGCATGTATGCAATTCTTTGTTGATTTGTATAACAAAGGATTAATATACCAAGATCTTAAGTTAGTAAATTGAGATACACAATTACAAACAGCAATTTCAGATATTGAAGTTGTTTATAAAGAAACAAATTCTAAGATGTATTACTTCAAATATTTCTTAGAAGGTAAAAAAGAATATCTTACGGTTGCAACCACAAGACCAGAAACAATGTTTGGTGATGTTTGTTTAGTTATTAATCCAAAAGATAAAAATAATAAAAAGTTTATTGGTCTTAAAGCATACAATCCAGTTAACAACCAATTATTAGACATAATTGGTGACGACTATGTTGAACTTGGCTTCGGAACAGGAATCATGAAATGCACTCCCGCTCATGACTTTAATGACTATAACCTTGCTAAAAAACACAAAATTACAAACTATAAAAATGTTTTTAATCCAAATGGTACATTAAATAAACATTGTGTTGGTGCAAGTGGCAAAACGTATGAAGGCTTAACAACTAAAATAGCAAGAAAAGCTATTGTAGAAACTCTTAAACAAAGAGATTTAGTTGTAAAAGTTGAAGATATTATCAATAACATTGGTTATTCTGAAAGAACAGGAACTATTGTTGAACCATATTTATCTAAGCAATGATTTGTAAAGATGAAGCATTTTGCTCAGCTTGTTATTGATTTGCAAAAGACTAAAAAAGGTGTTGAGTTTATTCCGCCTAGATTTAATCAAGCCTTATTAACTTGAATGAATAACATTCAAGATTGATGTATTTCAAGACAATTATGGTGGGGACATCAATTACCTGTTTGATATCACAAAACAACTAAAGAAATTTATGTGGATGTTAAACCACCAAAAGACAAAGAAAACTGAAAAAGAGATGAAGATGTATTAGATACATGGTTTTCTTCCGGATTATGACCATTGGTTACTACTAAATGAAGAGAAACTAATAAATATGCTGATTTTTATCCAAATAGTTTATTAGTTACTGCTTACGATATTTTATTTTTCTGGGTAGCTAGAATGTTGATGATGTGTGAAGAAAAATCACAAAAAGCACCTTTTAAACAATGTTTAATACATGGTTTAATAAGAGATAAAATTGGCAGAAAGATGTCTAAATCATTAGGCAATGGTATTGACCCAAACGATTTAATTGCTCAATATGGTTCTGATGCAATGAAAATGTTCTTTACATCTTCAGCAACATTAGGTGAAGATTTAAGATTTAATGACGAGAAGATTAAATACTATTGGTCTGTTTTAAATAAATTATGAAACTCATATCAACTAATTAAAGGCGAGCAAATTAAGTTTCAAGCTTCTGATTTAAATCAATTCGACTGTTGAATGTTAGATACATTGGAAAATTTGAAAGCGAAGATTATTCCTATATATGAAAAATATGACTTTACCGTTGCAAATAAGTATTTAATTGAATGTTTTTGGAATGATTACTGCAATCAATATCTAGAATTCATTAAAACCAACTTAAATGATGCAAGCATATCTAAAAAACAAAAAGCAATAGCTTTATTCATCTTTGATGAATTCTTAAAATTATTTTATCCAATAGCTCCAGCTATTTCTGATTATTTGTTTTATGAAATTAATCATAAATATATTTGATACACAAACGTAAAACCATTAAATATTAACTACAAGTTTGATAAAAAGCTTATGAAGCATTTTGCAAACATCTCTAATGCTTTAAGAGATTATCGAATTAAACACTCTTTATCTAGGAAAACAGAAATAGGTTTTGATTATGCAACAAAAGAGAAATTTAATATTGCTGAAATAAACAAATTGTTAGCAATGTTTAATTTAAGATTAAACAATATTGTTGCTTCTGCTCCTAAAAATTGTTTATCAATCATTGTTGATGCTGGTGCAATTTATTTAAAACAAGAGGCAAAATCTAATGATGAATTAGAAAAGAAATTGAAACAAATTGAATTTGAAATAGAAAGATCTCAAAAAATCTTATCTAATAAGAATTTCATAGCTAAAGCGCCTAAAGAAAAGGTTGAATTAGAAAGAAAAAAGCTAGAAAAATACATGAATGACAAAAAAATTATCCTTGATGCATTGCATAAATAAACTAAAATAGTTTTTTATCCATATAATGAAAATATAAAAGAAAGGTTTATTAATGGCTAAGAAAAAAAGAAAAGCTGCTAAGAAACACACAACAAAGAAAAGAAAATGCAGCTGCAAGTGCTCTTGCAAAAAGCACAAAAAAGGAAGAAGATAGTTCAAACTATCTTTTTTATTTAAAAAAAGCTAGTGACCTAGCTTTTTTTGTTTGGATCTTTTGGTCCTTGTCCTGAAGCGGCTTGACTAAATTGAGCCATTAGTTGATCTAGTTGAGCTAATTTAGTTTTTAATTCATCTCATTTTTCTTCAACTAACAGTTTCTTTAACTCTTCAACAACTTTAGTTGCTTGTGTTTTAGCATCAGCCGGAATTTGAGCCGAAGCTTTTTCATCCTTCATTGCTTTTTCAAAAGTGTTGATGTAACTTTCAGCTTTATATCTGATTTCTGATTGTTCACGTTTTTTGTTATCAGCTTCTTTATTAGCCTCAGCATCTTTAACCATCTTGTCGATTTCTTCGTCAGATAGCGCGCCACTATTTTTAATAGTGATTGATGCATCTTTATTAGTTTTTAAGTCTTTAGCTGTAACATTTAACATACCATTAACATCTATGTTGAATGTAATTTCAATTTGTGGTACACCTCTAGGTGCGGGTTCAATACCAGATAAAGTAAAGTTACCGAGAGATTTATTATCTCTAGCCATAGATCTTTCACCTTGAACAACATGAACATCAACCGCGGGTTGATTATCTTCTGCTGTAGAGAAGATTTGTGATTTAGAAACGGGGATAGTTGTATTTCTTTTAATTAATGGAGTAGCAATTCCACCCATTGTTTCAATAGAAAGAGTTAATGGAGTAACATCCAATAATAGAATATTATCCACATCACCAGCAAGCACACCACCTTGAATTGCTGCACCCATAGCAACAACTTCGTCAGGGTTAACTGTTTTGTTTGGTTCTTTGCCAGTTATTTTTTTAATTAATTCTTGAACAGCAGGCATTCTTGTTGAACCACCAACAAGCAATACTTGATGAATATCATTAAATGATAGCTTAGATTCTTTTATAGCATCTTCTACTGGTTTAACTGTTCTTTGCAATAGATCTCTAGTTAAATCTTCGAATTTAGCTCTTGTCAAAGTCTTTTCAACATTTAATGGTCCATTAGATGTCATAGAGATATATGGAAGTAAAATTTGTGTTTCTTTAGTTCCTGAAAGATCAATCTTAGCTTTTTCAGCAGCATCTTTAAGTCTTTGCATAGCCATTTTATCATTAGATAAATCTACACCATGTTCTTTTTTAACTTCTTCAACAATTCAGTTGATGATTCTTGCATCTCAGTCATCACCACCTAATTTGTTGTCACCAGAAGTAGCCAAAACTTCAAAACTACCTTCAGCCATATCTAGAATAGATACGTCAAAAGTTCCACCACCAAGGTCATAAACTAAAATCTTTTGTTCTTTATCTAGTTTATCTAAACCATAAGCTAAAGCAGCTGCTGTAGGTTCATTAATAATTCTTTCTACAGAAAGACCGGCTATTTTACCAGCAGCCTTTGTTGCTGCTCTTTGTGAATCATTAAAATATGCAGGAACAGTAATAACGGCTTTGGTTACTTTGCGACCAAGCTTATCTTCTGCGCAAGTTTTAATATAACTTAATATCTTAGCAGATATTTCTTCTGGTGTATATTCCTTATCACCAATCTTAGTCATTTCCTTAGTTCCCATTTTTCTTTTAATAGAACTAACGGTGTTTTTATTAGTGATTGTTTGTCTTTTAGCTGCTTCACCAACAATAACTTCTGAACCTTTAAAAGCAACAACGGAAGGTATAGTTCTTTTGCCTTCTGGTGTTTCTAAAACCTTTGGTTTTGAACCATCCATAATGCAAACACATGAGTTTGTTGTTCCAAGGTCAATTCCTATAATTGTATCTTTCATATAAATCTCCTTTTTAATTAGATTAAATACATTATACACCAAAATTAGCACTCATAACAAAAGATTGCTAATTTATTTAAAAAAATAAAACACTAGCTATGCTAGTGTGTTAGATTTTTATTTGTTTCAGTTGTGTCAATTGTGTGCTTGATTCGCCTTTTCAGGAACATAACCACTAACATAATTTATATATTTTATTAGTGGTCATTTATTTGACTGTATAAAGCCTCAGCACACAGGAGGAGATAATTCCAAACCACGAAGAGCCTTATTTTCAATTGTAAATTGGTAGTCATCTATCGAATAAGTGATTTGTATAAAATCACCTTGGTCAAAAATCGTCTTATCGCTATATGGTTTGACAAAAACAAAATTTATATAGCCGAGAAACGAAATCCGATATTGTTTTTCTCTAAATTCAAGGGAACACTTGTGTATATTTGCCACTAAACTCAAAAAACCACCGTTATACAACTCATCAATCGTTGGTCAATCAGTATGTAAGCTAGCATAAATGCAATTTGCATAAAGAGCAAAGATGACTTCTTTTTGAAGGCCAGCATCGTCCTTATCTTCTATCATTTTACCTATGCCATCAGCTAAAGTTGTATCGGGATCTTCAACACAAGGATGGAAAAGAGCATCTTCCAAATCCTCTACAGTTCAACCTTCTTTTCCACACGAAAAAAACATAGGGGTAGCTATAGCTACTGCAGTTGTCGGTAATAAAAATAATTTACTTATTTTCATAGCGATTTAATTTTACAAGAAAATTATCTAATAAATTAACATTCGTACAAACTAATCTATTTTTATTTCTTTTTATTAATAAATCTTTATCAATTTGTTTTTTAAAAAACATATAAGCTTTTTTATGCAATGGATTATACAAGTCTAATCCTTCTTTCAATCTTAAACCCATCATTAAAACTTGAAAGTATAAATCAAATTTAGTTAATTTATGGTTAACTTTCTTTCAATTTAATAAATTACCAGACCAATAATACAAAGTATTATGTTCCATACCATGAGCACCCAACCCTATAGCAGCTCATTCATTGGTTTTTCAAATAGCTACATTATGTTTTGATTCATACTTTTTGCTTTTAGCTCAGTTACTTACTTCATATCTAGAAAAACCTTTGGTTTTTAAATATGAAATTATGAATTTTAAATGGTCTTCAATTTCATATTCATTAGTTTTATACTTAATCTTTCCTCAAGGAGTGTTTTCTTTAATTTCCAATGAATATAAAGATAGATGTTTAACTTTGTTAAGTATTAAGAAATCAATATCATTTTTAATACTTTTCTCAGTTTGATTCCTGAAACCATAGATTAAATCACATGAAATGTTATTAATTTTATTTGTGTGTAAGATCCCTATAGCATTAGCTACCATAGTCTTGTGATTTAATCTATTTATAGTTTTTAAGATATTCTTATCTAGTGTTTGTACACCTAAAGAAACTCTATTGATTTTATTTTTAAATAAAATCTTAGCTTGTGCATTTGTTATAGATTCTGGATTACATTCAATAGTAAATTCATAATCTTTAGCTAAATGTTTAGATAAAGCAGACAACAATTTATTCAATTGTTCATCTGATAAACAGTTTGGTGTTCCGCCACCAATATAAATAGTTTTAAATTTGTTTTTGTACTTGTTTAAATGCTTTAAAACCAAATTAATATATTTTTTTGCATTATCGGAATTGTAAATACATTTTGTGAAATCACAAAATGGGCAAAACTTTTTACAAAAAGGAATGTGGATGTATAAATATTGGGGCATACTTTCAAGTATAATTATAAAGTCAATCTTTAGGAACAATGCGAGCAATAAAAATGAATAAAATACTAGGAAGATTACTTTGTACAGTACTTGCTGTAACGCCTATTTTCTCTATCACATCATGTGGTCGTTCTAATCCAGAAAGCGATACAATCGTTGATTCATATTTTGGGAAAAAGGGCGACGATGACAAGGACTGCCTATATTCTAAAAATAGGTCATTTGTTGCAAACCACCCATATAAACTTATTTTCGATTTTCAACGATGAACCGGTCTTACAGACAACACAAACCTATATATATCGTTTTGAGTGTGAGACTATAATGCCATCGACGAGGAAAAATACCTCTTACCAACACCTATTGCAGATGACCACCATGTTTATTGGGATGGTGCTGAGAAAGAAACTCTAAACGAAGTTTCCCTTCCAACAAAAACTTCGCCCGGTTTTAGTACTACCATTAGTAATGTTTTATTGGTTAGAGGGGGAAGTTTATTGAACAATCAATCATCAATTTCATTTACTTTTGAAATCAATAAAAATATTGGAAATGGATATGTTGGTTGTTGGTTTGAAGACCCACAAAATATCTAGTTATTTTTAATAAAAATATTAATAGTCTTCTTCAACAAACCATCGTCTTTTTTGCCACGATAGCTAAACATTTTAGGATATTGATGTTTACATCAAGTTACTTGTCTTTTTGCATATCTTCTAGTATTGCGCTTAATTAATTCAATATCAATTGGCTGGTTATTTACAATGGCAGTATAAACTTGCGGATAGCCTATAGCTTTAAAAGCATTAAGCTTGTAAACATTTTTATCCTTCTTTATTAAAGAAGCAACTTCTTTCTTTCATCCTTCTTTAATCATTTCACCAACTCTATTATTTATTGTTTGATATAGTTTTGGTCTATCTACATCCATGTAGATAACTAAACAATCATAATAGTATTTATTTCTTTGAACATCTTTAGATGTTTTAGTAATCCCAGATTCTTGAATAATTTGAATAGCTCTTTGTACTCTTTTCCTATTATTCATAGGAATCTTTTTGGCTTCAGTAGGATCTAACTTATTTAATAAGTTTCATAATCTTAAATTTGATCATGAATCATATTTAGTTGTTCTTTTTCCTGAAGATGATAAATCATAATTTTTAATCAAAGCATCAACATAAAGATTGCTTCCGCCAACTAAGATAGGGACCTTTTTTTGTTTGTAGATCTTATTTAAGATCTTTTTAGCTTGTGTTTGGAATTTTTTAATATTTCATTCATCATAGATGGAAATACAATCCATTAAATAAACTGGTGTTTCTTCAATTTCTTTTTTAGTCATTTTGTTGGTTCCACAACCAATTTCTTTGTAAACTTGGAAGGCATCAGCATTAACTAAAGGACTATGAATAAGCTTGCTTATTTTTAAAGCAAGTTTGGTTTTATGACTAGATGTTGGACCAACTATTACAATTAACTTATTCATATACAAAGCAAGTTTTTGACTTAATATTATTATATATATGAAAAAGATCGATTCTTTTACCAACAAAGCCATCAAATGAGTTAAAAAACTCATGTCTGATTCAAAAGAACGTAAAGTAGAAAATTTAGTCGTTATCGAGACTAAAAAAATCTTTTTAACTTTGTTAAATGTAATCAAAAATGAAGATGCAGAAGCACTTTTTGTTACAGATAATTTCTTTGAAAACAATAAGAAGTTATTATCTAAATTTTATGATCGAATTAATATATGCAAAGACAAAGTCTTTGATTCTATTTCTAACTTAAAAACGCCCGATGGAATTATTTGTGTTTTAAGATTCAAACCTAAAAAAATTACTTTTAATCCCAACAAAAACTACATTGCTTTGTATGAAATACAAAACCCTAAAAATTTAGGCGCAATAATTAGAAGTTGTTTGGCTTTTAATATAGCTGGTTTATATTTGATTGGTAAATGTTGCGACATTTTTCATCCAGAAGTTATAAGAAGTTCAATGGGTTATGTTTTTAACATACCTGTAGAAAAATTTAATAATTTTGAATATTTTCTAGCCCAAGTCAAGAAAAACAAGATTAATTTATTAGCTACCGCAAACGACAAGAATGCTATAGATTTATGTTCCCATAAATCATATAAAAACAACTGTTTCATTATTGGGAACGAAGGCAATGGTTTGCCATCTAACATTATTAAACAATGCACCAAAACTATTAGAATTCCTTTAGGAAACAATGTTGAATCACTTAATGCAGCAGTAGCAACTGCAATCGTTGCTTTTTATTTAAACAATGGAAATAATTAGGATAAAACAAAACGACCAAAATATTAGATTAGATAACTTCATTATGAAGTTATTTCCTAATTTAACTAAGGGCTTTATTTTTAAAGCAATTAGAACTGGCAAAATTAAAGTTAATAATAAGAAACAAAAATTTTCTTATCGTTTAGTTCTAAACGATGAAATTCAAATTTACTTAAAGGTTGAAACCAAAAGAACAAAAGAAAGTTTTAAGTTAGCTAGGGACAAAATAGACATAGTCTATGAAGACAAAAACCTATTAGTTGTAAATAAACCAACAAAATTATTAGTTGATGATGAAGATGATAAAATTGCTGATACATTAATCAACAGAGTAAAGAAATATTTATTTAAAAATAAATTTTGAGTTCCAAGCTTGGAAAATCAATTTGAGCCTTGCTTAGTTCATCGTATTGATTTCAATACACAAGGGTTGGTAATGATTGCCAAAAACCATGAAACATCAGTTGTTTTATCTCAAAAGATAAAAGATAGGGAAATTAGAAAGTTCTACCAATGTTTAGTTTATGGAAAGATGTCAAAACAAGCTGAATTATTAGAAGCATATTGAACAAAAACTGGCAATAATCTTGTAAAGATTAGTCTTAAATCTTCAAATGCTTCTAAATACATTGCTACAAAATACAAGGTACTAAAGTATGATTCAAAAACAAATATGAGTCTACTAGAAGTAGAACTATTGACTGGAAGAACACACCAAATTAGAGCACATCTTGCTTTTGCTGGTCATCCACTTGTTGGTGAACAAAAATACACTTCTAAGTTTATTTCTAAAAACAAGAATTATAAATCCCAAGCTTTGATAGCTTATAAGCTATCTTTTGCTTTTAAATCAGACGCAGGTATTCTTAATTATTTAAAAAATAAATCTATTGAATTGAGTCCTAAGCAAATTAAACTCTAGTATTTATTTTTAGTATAATTACTAAAAATAACTATTATGCCATTTACTAACGGTTTGAACAAAGATTTTTTTATTAAAGACAATTCAAGAATTGTCTTAGACAAACAATATTTAGAAAAAAATAAATGAAGATTCAAGAAGATTACAGGATCTAGATTTTCATCTATTTTAGGTATTGGCGATTATGCTTGTCCATTTAAAACATGATGCCAAATAGTTGGCATCTATTCTGAAAAAATGGATCCTATGAGAGCAAAAGCTGGCCAAGTTATTGAACCAAAGGTTAGGGATTTTGTTTCCAAAGCACTAAATATTAAATTTAAAGATTACATTCCTAGTCAAGTTAATTGAGATGTTTTAGGAACTAAAGGCAGTGTGTTTGGTGGTATACCTGATGGTGAACCAATTAATCCAGACGGAAGCTTTGCTTATGATAAAGGTCAACCAATGCTAGAAATTAAAACGGCTTCTATTGATGCTTTTGTAAACAAAAAAGTTAAAGGTGTATTTGAACTAGTTACTGAAAATGGTTTTCCTATTGTAAAACCAAATGGTGCAGGACAAGGCAGATTAAAAAAACTTGATGCTAATGGCAATTTACTTATTTCGGCTGAATATCGTTACCAACTAGGTTTATATTTACATTTAAGAAATGTAACTCATGGTATCTTTGCTTTTGTTTTCTTAAAACCAGAAGATTATGCTCACCCAGAATTATGTGATGTTTCTCAAAGAGAAATAAAACTAGCTAAGATCCAGATTGATAGTTCTTTTAAAGTCGCTATTGACAAAGCCCAAAAATGGTATGATGACTATGTCAAGACCGGCATTAGCCCTATCATGACTGAAGCGGATAGAACATGACTAAAAGAAGTAGAACTAATAAAATAAAGAAGCAAATTTATATTAAATTTGGTGAACTAACTCTTAAAGGTAAAAACCGTAGAGAGTTTGTTAGATGTTTACATAAAAATGTAAAACAAGCTTTAGAAGATTTTAAAACAATCAAATTAAATTTAAAATTTGATTGTATTGTTATTTCCCACATTCCTGCTAGTAAATATCAAATAATATTTGATATTGTTAGAGCTATTCCAGGAATATCTTTGGTTATTGAAGCTTATGTAATTGAAAGAGATGAAACAAAACTTCATTCTTTCTTGAAGGCATATTTAGAAAATAAACATACTACTTTTAAAGTAGAAACAAAAAGAGTTGATAAGAATTACAAAACCAACTCTATGGACTTTTCTAGAAAACTAGGTGGTTTTATTCTTAAAAATTTTAAGAATTGAGAAGTTGATATTAAACATCCACAAACAAAAATCAATGTAGAAATAAAAGACAAACAATTTATTGTTTACTTTAAAAAGACTAAAGGCGTTGGTGGTTTTCCTTTAGGAATTAATGGCCGAGTTTTAATGTTAATCTCTGGTGGAATTGATTCACCCGTTGCTGCTCATCTATTGATGAAAAAAGGCTTTAGGGTTGATTTCTTAACCTTTGTTAGCCCACCACACACAACTAAGAAAGCAGAAAAGAAAGTTAGAGATTTAATTAAAACTATAACTTTAGACGGAAAACTAGAAGAACCATTCTTATATATTTGTAAATTTACTGATTTACAACATGAGATTGCGCATATTTCAAACCACTCTTATCAAATAACTATCATGCGTAGATATTTCTTTAGAATTGCACAAGAAATTGCAAAGCAATATCGTTACGATGCAATAGCAACTGGAGAATCTTTAGGCCAAGTAGCAAGCCAAACAATTGAAAGTATGACAACAATTTCTAACGTTTTAGACAACTTAGTTGTTCTAAGACCACTTTCAACATTTGATAAATCTGAAATTATTGAAATGGCAAAAAGAATCAACACCTATAATATTTCCATTCTTCCTTATCCAGATGCTTGTAGCATGTTTGTTCCAGCAAATCCTACAACTAAACCAAAGCTTAATGCAGCTATAGCGCTAGAAGAAGAATTATTGTTAATAGATACAATCTATAAACAAACACTTAAAAAACATATAACTAAGGAAAGGATATAAATGGACCAACTAAAGAAAGCCATTATTGCTAAAATAGAACAATATGATAATATTGCTCTATTCTTCCATGAACTTCCTGATTTTGATGCTTTAGGTTCTGTTTTTGGTTTTCAAGCGTTTTTAGAAGCTAAATATCCTAAAAAGGATATTAGGATTATTGGTTTAGATACATTGGACAATGATTTTGAGAACGAATTATTTACTTTAAATAAAAATCATGTTCCTAATCAATTCTTAGTTAAAGCATTGGGTGTGGTTCTTGATACAGCTAATTCTGTAAGAATATGATCACAAAGACAAAACTTCTGCCCTGAACTAGTTTGTATTGACCACCATCCAGTTATTGAACCTATAGGTGATATTGAATGAAAAGACCCTAGCTATTCAGCTACAGCTGAAATGATTGCAGAACTAGTACTTGAATGAGATGAAAATAAAGTAAAAGAACAAACATGTAATTACCTATATGCAGGATTATTGACAGATACTAACAGATTCTTATACCCATCTACAAGCACGCATGTATATTCTATAGTAGAGCAATTAATCAAACATGGGTTAGATCGTCAACTTGTTCATGACGTTGTATATTTGACCGATTTCAAAGTTCTTAGATTCAAGAATTACCTATTTAATTTAGCGAATTTTGAACAAAAGCTAGGTCTGGCGTGAGTTAGGATACCCAAAGGATCATTTGCTCGCTACGGCGTTAAAAAAATGTCTTACGTTAATACGCTTGCAGGTATAAAGAATATAAAAATATGGGCGAGCTTCTATTATGATGAAGATGCTAAAAAGTGGAAAGGATCGCTTAGATCAGCAAAGCTGCCAATTAACCAAATAGCTACTAAATATTGCGGTGGAGGCCACCCACTAGCATCGGGCATGACCTTAGACAAACAAAGTCTTATTAACTACGTTATTAAAGATATTAGAAAATATTTAAAAAATCAAAGATAATAAAAAGGAGATCCTATGGAAAACAAAAAAGAATTTGAAAGAACTAAAGTTGATCCAACTGAAAACATTGTTATTCAACAAAATGACGATGTTGAATTAGAACAAGAATTTAGACAAATGACTAAGGATGAATTACTTCACAAACTAAATTTTGAAGAAACCGATCCTCATGTTATTGAAATCATTAAGAGAGTTTTAAGAACAAAGTCTTAAAATTGAGATTTTATGTACATTAATCTCAAGACAAGATCATATTACTCTATGGCAATATCATCAATTTCGATTGATGATATTGTTAACTTTGCTACCAAAAATAAGCAAGAATATGTTTCTTTGATTGATATTAATGTAATGTATGGTGCATTAGAATTTTATTCTAAAGCCAAAGCTGCCGGTCTAAAACCAATCATTGGTTTATCTTTCTTTATTAATAATGAAGAATATATCTTCATTGCCAAAAACTATAACGGCTATATAAAATTATGCGGCATGAGCTCATGCGTGTGTCATAATAAGGATCTAGATCCTTTAATATACGCGTGCGACGATCTTATCGTCATAAGCAAACACGAGCTAAAAGGTTTTAAAAATCATTTTGCTCCAGAACAATTAGCCTTACATGAAGCATTGTTTGTGAACAAACAAGATTATAAAAAATATAAAGCACTACTTGCTTTTAACCAAGAAGTAATGTATGATGATGTGCAAGAAAACCAAGAGACAGCAAATAAATATTTGCTAACTCAAGATGAAGCTAATAAAGTATTTAGTAAAGAACAAATTGAAACAACAAACAAATTAATTAAAACAATAGATTTATCTATTGATCTTGATAAACAAAACCATTTTGTTAAATTTTCTAAACAACATAGCTCTCACGAACTATTAAAAGAAAGATGCAGACAAGGTTTTATTAGACGTTTTGGCGAAAAGGTAGAAAAGAAATATATTGACAGAGTCAATTATGAATTAGACATCATTCATAAAATGGGTTTTGACGATTATTTCTTAGTTGTGCAAGACTATGTAGCTTTTGCTAAACAAAACAATATTGCTGTTGGTCCAGGAAGAGGATCTGCCGCTGGTTCACTTGTTAGTTATGTTTTAAACATAACAGATATTGACCCATTAAAATATGGTTTAATCTTCGAAAGATTTTTAAATTCTGAAAGAAAGACAAAACCAGATATTGATATTGACTTTATGGATAACAGAAGACAAGAAATCTTTGATTACTTGTTTTCTAGATATGGTCAAGATAAAGTAGCTCATATTATTACATTCCAAAAAATTAAAATTAAAACTGCCATTAGAGATATTGGTCGTATTTTAAATATTGAACTGCCAACCATTAACATGATATGTAAAAACATATCAGATTGGTATGACACTGACATTGAAGCCACAGTTAAAGAGAAAAAAGTTTTACAAGACTTTGAATCTAAATATCCTAAACTATTTGAACTTGCAAAGTTCATTATGGGTATTCCTAGACAAATAGGAACACATGCTGCCGGAATAGTTATCTGTGATAAACCATTAGATCAGGTTTTACCTACAACGCTATCAGCCGAAGGAACAAATACAACACAATATTCTATGGAATATATTGAATCAGTTGGTTTGATCAAAATGGATATCCTTGGGTTAGTCAACTTATCCATTATTGCTGATTGTGTTGATGAAATCAACAAACATGCCTCTAAGAAGTTTGATATAGATAAAATACCGCTTGATGATCAAAAAGTATTTAATCAATTAACTCAAGGAAACACAATTGGTATTTTCCAACTTGAATCTCCAGGAATGACTAGAGTCGTTAGACAAATTAAACCAAAGAATATCGAAGATATTTCTATTGCTTCAGCATTATTTAGACCGGGCCCACAAGCCAACATACCACTTTATCTTGACAATAGGAAAAACCCAGATAAGATTCAATATGTTAATGAAAAATTAAAACCAATTCTTGCTCCTACATGCGGGATAATCGTATATCAAGAACAAGTAATACAGGTGCTATGTGAGGTAGCCAACTGAACGCTAGCGCAAGCTGATATAGTCAGAAGAGCAATTTCTAAAAAGAAATTAGATAAACTTTTAGATATTGAAAAAGAATTTGTGTCTGATGCAAGCGAAAATGGTTATTCTAAAGATGACGCCAATAAAATCTTTCAATATTTGTTAAGATTTGCAAGTTATGGTTTCAACCATAGTCACTCTATTGCTTATGCATTAGTTTCTTATCAACTAGCATATCTAAAAACTTATTATCCAAGGGAATTTTATTCATGTTTGTTAACTTATAACAACGGAGCAACAGCTAAAGTTGCTCAATATCTACATGAAGCAAAACAAAATGGTATTACCATTTTGCCACCAAGCATTAACTACTCACAAGCAGGATTTAGTTTGCATAATAAGAAAATCATTTTTGGTTTTGGTTGTTTAAAAGGAATTGGTTTTGAAACACTAAATAAGATTATTAAAGCAAGAGGCGATAAGAAATTTAAATCTATTAATGAAGCTTTTCAAGCTTTAAGCAATGCTGGTGTTGGTGAATCAGCAGTTGAAACATTAATTAAAGCCGGATGCTTTGATGAACTATTTGATAGTGCAGTTCCAAATCGTATTTCTTTATTAACATCATTACATGATGCTTACTCATCATTTAAGAATGTAACAGCTAAATACGGCAAGATTGGGAAAACAACTTACATTAAAGTTGAACAAACTCCACAGCAAACAGAAACTGATAAAAAATCTCAGTTTGCTATTTTAGGAATAACTTTTGATAAGCATCCAGTTGAAGTTATTAAGAATAAAAACCCTGAAGACTATAAAGATTGTTTTACTCTAAACTATGTAATGGAACAAGAAAGTAAAACAAACAAATACAAAGTATTAGTTTATATTAATTCAATTAGAAAAATTAAAACTAAAACTGGCATAGATATGGCATGAATTTCATGTGAGGATGAAACAAGACTTATAACTAATGCTACATGTTTTTCAAACATTTTACATGATCCAATTCAATCTAAAATGTTGGATAAACAGAAGTTCTTATTAATTGAAATTAATAAATCATCATCTTCAATAAAAATTAATAAAATTATTAAAGAGGTAGACAAATAATGAAAAAGGCTTTAGTTATTGATGGTAACTCTTTAGTCTATAGAGTTTTTTGAGCTACTTTTAAAATGTTAGATTATTACAAAAAGAATAATTTAACACCAACAAATGCAGCAAATTTATTTATAAAAGCAGTTATTAAACTGCTTTATGAAAACAATTATGATTATGCTTTTGTTGCCTTTGATCATGCCAAGCACACTTTTAGATCTGAAATGCTAGAAGCTTATAAGGCAAACCGTAAACCAATGCCAGATGATTTGAGAATTCAATTACCTATTATTCATTCATTTTTAGATACCTTAGGTATCTATCACCAATCAAAAGAAGGTTTTGAAGCAGATGATTTAATTGGAAGTTATTGCAAACTAATGAATAGCAATGATGTTGAAGTAGAAGTATTTACTTCAGATAAAGACATGCTACAGTTAGTTAATGACAAAACCCATGTTAACTTATTTAAAACTGGAATATCTGAAACAATCAAATACGATTTAAATAACTTTGGTAATTTGTATCACAATCTAAATCCAAGCCAAGTCATAGACTTCAAAGCGATAGTTGGTGATGGTTCTGATAACTTTTGTGGAATAAAAGGAATAGGCCCCAAAACTGCAGCTAACTTACTTTTAAAATATGGAAGTTTTAGAAACATCTACGATAATTTAAGTCAACTTCCAGAAGCACAAGCTCAAAAATTTATTGAAAATAAAAACAGCGGCGAGCTTTGCTATGAGATAGCTACAATCAAATGTGATCTTTTTAACAATACTCATATCCAAGAGTTTGTTAAGCGGTCTCAAAACCCCATAGAGTTTGTGCGTTTATGTTCTAATTACAAACTACCTAGTTTGATCGATTACTTTAATAATCATAAACACTAAAATTAGTAAATTGTATATATAATAAATAAGCACATTTATATGTTGTGGTGACTTAGCCAAGTGGTAAGGTCCGAAGCTGCAACCTTCGTATTCGTCAGTTCGAATCTGACAGTCACCTCCATTATGCGCCTTTAGCTCAATTGGATTAGAGCGTTTGGCTACGGACCAAGAGGTTGAGGGTTCAACTCCTTCAAGGCGCGCCATTTAAACCAAAACTTTGTTTCACAACGTTATTTTATATAATTAATAGCAAAGTCGTCGGGAAGTAGCTTAGCTTGGTAGAGCACTTGGTTTGGGACCAAGGGGTCGCAGGTTCGAATCCTGTCTTCCCGACCATTGATGGCAGGGTATCTCAGTTGGTTTAGAGAACTCGGCTCATACCCGGGGTGTCGTGAGTTC
>JAZUGL010000010.1:0-6894 GCA_045641165.1 Mycoplasmoidaceae bacterium | reverse complement strand
TTTATTAGATAGAAGAAGAAATGAACCACTAGTTTTGACTCATAGTGATATCAATCCATTAAATATTATTTATGATGGACAAAAGATTCATCTTATTGATTATGAATGATGTTGTTTAGCAAGCCCATATTGAGATTTTGCTAATTGAATTAGAGAAACAGGTATTAGTCTTGATAGAATTGATATGAGTGGTTACATTAAAAACTTTGATAAAGAAAAATTATCAGATTATGTTTTCTTATCATCTGTCTTTGCTCATTTGTGAGCACAAACTATGCCACCAACAAGAAGAATTTTAAAGTATCGTAAAAAGACTATGAAACAAATCAAAAAGTCTTATAGATACGTTATCCATCATGAAAAGATCTACTACAACTAATTATTTATTAATTGACTTAGGTAATACATGCATTAAAGCATGTATTATGGTTAACAAAACTCTTAAACATTTTGTTACAGATAGTAATAAAGTTAGTTTTGCATCTGTTTATCAAAGACTAAAAGTTAAAAAGATTCATAAAGTTATATTTTTGTCTTCAACTACTAAGCAAATTACTGATAGATTTTTAAAACAAATTAAAAAGTATTGCTCAAATATAAAACAAATTGTTAGAAGTGATTTTTCTAAGTTATTAGATTTAAGCAATATTAAAAAGAATGTAGTTGTAGGTAGTGATATTCTTTTATCAGCTTATTACACATCAACAAGATGCAAAAAAGGTGCATCATTATGCTTAGGAACAGTTTTCTATTTAGTCATAGTTAATAAGAATAAATTCTTATCAGTCGACTTAATTCCTAATGTAATGATTGGTCTAAAACAAATTCCTAAGATTACTTCTATTCCAAAAGAATTAATTCCAACTGTATTTGATAAAAATATAGGTTTGAATACTCCAGATGCATTTGCTTCTGGCGCAAGAAACATGATGGAAGGCTATTTAGATTTTGTTTGTAAGAAATACAAATTAAATCGTAAGAATATTTTTATTTGCGGTGGTGGATCTTATAGATACCAAGTATTAAGCAAGAAATATACATTTGTTTCTCATGCAAGTTTACGTTCAATTGCCATTTTAGCAATTAAGAAAAAATGATAATATTTCTTATAATATATAAGCGTTTAGGGGTGTAGTTCAACGGCAGAACTGCGGACTTCAAATCCGCGTGTTGTGGGTTCAAATCCTGCCACCCCTGCCATTAAAAAAATACTAACTAAGTTAGTATTTTTATTTTTTTATAATACTTATGAGGATCACTTATGAAAAAGCATAAATTATTAATACCATTTGCAGCACTGTCATGCTCGCTAATTCCGATGAATATTTTAGTATCGTGTGGTAAAGGGCAAACCTTTACTCAAAAAATAATCCAAGAAGCAGTTAATGAGTTTTATGAGGTTTGTAAATACCCGCATCCAACTTACTATCTAGATGAAATAAGAGGATATTTATTTAGTCAAGCAAGAGAACTTGGCACAACTGCCCAAAGAGACGAATATGGTAACATGTGGTTTGATGTTCCTGCAAACGAACCAACCCGTGAACATGACCCAAAACTTATTTTACAAGCACACATGGATATGGTTTATGCTGGTCCTATCGAAAAAAAGTTTGATCCGATTATTCCTCAATATCACCCAAACGGAAACTTTTTATCTTCCAAAGATTATGTAACATCATTGGGTGCTGACGATGGTATAGGAATAGGTTTAGCTTTAGCTATAGTTAAAAATCCTGATATTAAACATGGCCCAATTAGAATATTATTTACAGCCGATGAAGAAGACGGTATGATTGGCGCAGGTCAATTACCTTCAGAAGCAATCGACACAAACTATTTAATTTCACTTGATGGCGAAATAGAAAATGGCGGAGTATACATATCATGTGCTGGTGGTGCTGTTTTTAAACTTGCGCACAATTATGATCCTGATCCTTCTACAAATACAACTTTTGAAATTAAAGCCAGAGGCTTTAAAGGCGGTCATAGTGGTAATGATATAGGCAAATTAAGAGGTAACGCCGAAAGATTTATTTTTGAAGGACTTTTTAACTTATTACAAGAAAACAAAACCATTCAGTTAGTTAGTTTTGGTCATGGTCAACAAGAATACGCAAACAATGCATTAATTCCATATGCCGAATGCGTTTTTACTTGTAATGCAACCAAGGATGATGTTGCAAGTATTTTTGATGATCTCCTTGCAGTATGAAAAAATAAATATAAAGATGACAAAGATGGTATGGCTTATGGTTTAGAAAAGAAAAATAATAAGAATGATGGCGCAATTGATGCCGAAAATTCAGAAAAAATTATTACCATGATTGGTAATGAACTTTTGTATGGTGTAATTGATCCAAAAGACCCAGAACGTGAAGTTGAAAATCCTAACCGTTCAGCCAATATTGGCCCCACATCAATTATTGATGGTAAATTTACATTTGAAAAATATGATAGAGCCGTCAAGAGAGATATGGTTGATGCAATCGAAGCTAATATTACTGGAGCATTTGCAAAAGCCGGCTTTAATCCATCTGAATATGAAGAGGTATCTAGAGTAGATCCATGAGAAGAAAAAGAAGAAGGAGATCTAATTATAGATTTAATCAAGCAAGGTTATGAGGCCAATAACATAAGTTGATACGAAAAAAAGACAAATGGTGCTGTTGAACCAGCAAAATTTTCTTTACTGCATCCTGGGCTAAACCAAACATGTATTGGTGCTAAATATATTGGTGTTCACTCAACTGGTGAGCAATGTTATCTTGATGTGCTTGAAAGCAGTCTAAAGGCGCTTTTATATGCTATAGACAATATGCATAAACTCCCTTAAAGTAGAGATTATTTGTTTATTTCAACTTTATACAAATATCTTGAGGGTGAAGTAAAATCATAGAAATAATCATTAGTAAGTGTAGAAGGCACTTGCCCATTAACTATTTCATATGTACCCACGTCTTGTGCTTCGTGACTTGTATTTTTAATTATTTTTATAGTTGCATTGCCTTTGTTTCCATCGGGTTTAACATTTATATTTCAATTTTCATTGCTGTCATGATTAACACTAAGCGGGATGTTAGTATAACTTCCACTTCATTCTAATTCACCATAAATTTCTGCATTTTCATTTGCCTTGAAACTTTCATTAAATAAAAAAGAAATGTAGTAATTGTTAGCATCATCTTTTGTAATAGTTGGATCGCTGATTCTAATCTTAAAATTTAAATAAGGATTATTATCAAAAGGATGTACTTTCTTATTTTTTTCTGCTAATAAATCTTCCACAAACACTTCTGGAGTTTTAATTGCTTTTTCAATATAAAAATTTTTAACAATGCCTTCTGTTAAAATTTCTTGTCCTGTTTCTTGTTTAACAAAGTCACTATCTATTTGACTAACAATAGGATCGAAATTTTGTTTAGCTAAATCAACTCATTGATTTATATATGGACGTTTCATAGTTAAAATAGCATATAAACCTAAGCCAACACAGCCTAGACCTACAACTGCTGTAATTCCCATACCAAAACCAGCTAAAATTTGTTTAGTTTTTAGTTTCATATTTTAATTTTACAAAAATAATAATGATTTATATAATTAGATAACAACATTTAATTTATGAGTGCAAAAACATTTTTATCAAAACAAAATTATTTAAAAGAATTAACTATTTTAGAACATATTCTTTTATGACTTAATGTCATAACTTCACTTGTTTTTTTCATTATTCCATTATGCTGAGGAAAATGAGCAGAAGCAAAAACATGATTAGCATGTATTTCTTCTATCTTAAGTATCTTTGCTGTTATGGGTTGTGCAAAAGAAAGAGTTATTGGCCCTTTCTTTGGTTTTGTTGCTTCCATCTTTCTAATTGCTTTAGCATGAATTAACCATGCTTATGGTTCAATGATAATGTATTGCATAAACATTATTATTCAAGGTGGATCTGTAATTGCTTGATCAAGAGCATCCAAAGATAAAGTTTCTATTGCTCCTAAGCATGTTAAAGCATGAACTACTATTATTTACTTAGCAGTTTTTGTTGGTTTAACAGGTTTATTTGCATGAGTTGAAGGTTTACCTGGATTTGTGGAATTTTGATCAGGCGGAAGTCAAACAATTCCTGAATCATGACCAGTTAGAATCTTCGATTCTGCTATTTTAATGTTTACTATTGCTGGTTTAGTTCCAATGTTTAAAAGATATGACTTATCTTGATACACATATATCTTTGCTAACACGGCTATATGCTTATTATGATTAACAAAAGGTATTGAAGCAATCCAATCTGGAATAGGTAACCAATTTGATTGTTGAACAATGTTTTTCTCTGGCCTATGTATGACTACAGTTGACTTTATTGGTTTATTTAATTGAAGACGTTCAATTAAAAAAAATAATAAAAAATAAAAAATTATTAAATATTTATTGAATTATATATATAATAGAAAAACCGTATTTAACAGTGAGCATGTCTCACCATTAGTTATTTATCGGTAGTAAGATCTTTGAAAACTAAATAGAATCCGTCAATTTAATGAGAGTTTGATCCTGGCTCAGGATTAACGCTAGCAGGATGCCTAATACATGCAAGTCGAACGAGGTAGCAATACCTAGTGGCAAACGGGTGAGTAATGCATGCTCAATCTACCCATAAGAGGGAGATAACAGCTCGAAAGAGTTGCTAATATCCCATATCATGTAGGAACATAAGTTCTTACATCTAAAGTTGCGTTTGCAACGCTTTTGGATGAGGGTGTGTCTTATCAGATAGTTGGTGAGGTAACGGCCCACCAAGTCAATGACGAGTAGCTGTGCTGAGAGGCAGAACAGCCACAATGGGACTGAGACACGGTCCATACTCCTACGGGAGGCAGCAGTAGGGAATTTTTCACAATGGGCGAAAGCCTGATGGAGCAATCCTGCGTGGATGATGAAGGCCCTTTGGGTCGTAAAATCCTTTTATAAGGGACGAATGGCATAACTAGGAAATGAGTTATGAATGACTGTACCTTTTGAATAAGTAACGGCTAACTATGTGCCAGCAGCCGCGGTAATACATAGGTTACAAGCGTTATCCGGATTTACTGGGCGTAAAGCGAGCGCAGATGGACTTACAAGTCTGGTGTTAAAGACTTAGGCTTAACCTAAACACGCATTGGAAACTGTAAGTCTAGAGTTTGATAGGAAGTTTTAGAACTCCATGTGGAGCGGTGGAATGCGCAGATATATGGAAGAATACCGGTGGTGAAAACGAAAACTTAGGTCACAACTGACATTTAGGCTCGAAAGTGTGGGGAGCAAATAGGATTAGATACCCTAGTAGTCCACACCGTAAACGATGGTTGTTAGACGTTGGTCCTTAAGGACTAGTGTCGTAGTTAACGCGATAAACAACCCGCCTGGGTAGTACATTCGCAAGAATGAAACTCAAACGGAATTGACGGGGACCCGCACAAGTGGTGGAGCATGTTGCTTAATTCGACAATACACGTAAAACCTTACCTGGGCTTGACATCCTCTGCAAAGTCATAGAGATATGATGGAGGTTAACAGAGAGACAGGTGGTGCATGGTTGTCGTCAGCTCGTGTCGTGAGATGTTGGGTTAAGTCCCGCAACGAGCGCAACCCCTATGGTTAGTTAATTCATCTAACAAAACTGCTAGCGCAAGCTAGAGGAAGGTGGGGACGACGTCAAATCATCATGCCCCTTATGTCCAGGGCTGCAAACGTGCTACAATGGCTGGTACAAAGCGTTGCTAAACCGTAAGGTCATGCTAATCGCAAAAAGCCAGTCTCAGTTCGGATCGAAGGCTGCAATTCGTCTTCGTGAAGTTGGAATCACTAGTAATCTCAAATCAGACATGTTGAGGTGAATACGTTCCCGGGTCTTGTACACACCGCCCGTCAAACTATGAGAGCCGCTAATACTTAAAACCGTCACAATAAGTGGCGTCTAGGGTAGGAGTGGTGATTGGAGTTAAGTCGTAACAAGGTACCCCTACGAGAACGTGGGGGTGGATCACCTCCTTTCTATGGAGTAAAAATATTAACTTGTTTTTACAAGTGTACACAATAAATCCTTAGTAAATTAGTAATCTGCATATACACAAGGACAAAAGATTACACTCACAGAATTTCTAAGGTCGGATTCTATTTAGTTTTGGAAGAACTTATTTTGGTTTTTCCAGGAATGTTCTTTGAAAGTTTTATAAAATCAACAATCTTTCTAGTCCAAATATTTTTTTGATCACAATGAATATAAGGATTAGTCAATTCTAACAACAAAAAGTTATGAAGAGTTTATGGTGGATGCCTTGGGACTGAATGGCGATGAAGGTCGTACTAGTCTGCGAAAAGCCACGGTTAGCTGACAAGAAGCTACAACCCGTGGATGACCGAATCAGGAAACTGCATTAACAGTGGTGTTAATGATCTTGTAATGAATTCATAGTTACAAGAGGCAATACGTAGTGAAGTGAAACATCTCAGTAGCTACAGGAAAAGAAAACAACGTGATTCCCTCAGTAGTGGCGAGCGAAAGGGGAACAGCCCAAACCAGGTTTGACCTGGGGTTATAGGCTCCATTTAAGATGTGCAAGGATAGTAGAAGCTGTTGGAAAGCAGCGTCATAGAAGGTGATAACCCCGTATATTAAATCTAAGCACACTGAGGAGTACCTCGAGTAAAGCGGGACACGTGGAATCCTGCTTGAATTTGCCGCGACCATGCGGTAAGGCTAAATACAAGTCAGTCACCGATAGCGAAACAGTACCGTGAGGGAAAGGTGAAAAGAACCCAGAGATGGGAGTGAAATAGAATCTGAAACCATAAACTTACAAGGAGTCAGAGCACATTAATGTGTGATGGCGTGCGTTTTGAAGTATGAGC
>JAZUGL010000009.1:0-148211 GCA_045641165.1 Mycoplasmoidaceae bacterium | reverse complement strand
AGGGTGAGGTCGATTGTTCGAGTCAATTTACTCCCACCATTAATGGGGCCTTAGCTCAGCCTGATAGAGCACCTGATTTGCACTCAGGGGGTCGAGGGTTTGATTCCCTTAGGCTCCACCATTAAATCAAAACTAGGTCAAGCACCTAGTTTTTTGTTTTTTCAGAGGGGGGTTTACTATATAATCTTAAAAAATATAAGGAGAAAAAAATATGAAATTAACTAAATCACCTGCCGGAAGAAGTTTAAAAGTTTTTGCTTCTTCAACTGGAATATTTGCTGGAGCTGTGTTATTTCTAGGACTATTAGAATTTTTGGCTTTTGTGTGAAAAGAAGGAGATGTAATTAAAGACTTTTTTGGTGCTATTTACGTAGTAATAATGTTTGTTATTTGTTTGGGTGCACTTTTGTATATGACTATAGCAGGCATTGTTACATACATATATGTTTGCAAAGAAAAACAAAAGAAATTTTTGTTATTTGCTTTGCCAGCACAAATTATTGCTTCAATACTATTATTTCTTTCGCTTATTTTTGTGTTTAAAGGTTTGCAACAACAAGAACTTATTGTGAAGAAAATAGGATGTTGATTAAATATTATTGCAGGAATTATTGGTATATATTTAACAGTTATTTCAATAGTGTTTAAACATATCGCTTGAAATAAAGCAAGGAAGGCTGAATAATGGAAACTAGGTAAGAACCTAGTTTTTATTTTATTTCTAATATTGCTTATAATAAACATACGAGGTTAAATATGGCAAACTTAGTATTAAATGTAACAATTGAAATCCCTAAAGGTTCAAAAATTAAATATGAATACGATAGAGCAACACAACAAATTAGTGTCGATCGTATTCTTTATGGGCCAAGTGGTTACCCACAAAACTATGGTTTTATTAAAGAGGCTTTAGATTGGGATGGAGATGAATTAGATTGTTTGGTGATTGCTGACCAAGCAATAGGAACGGGTGTTGTTGTTCCAACAAGAATTATTGGTGCGATGGAAATGATTGATAGTGGAGAAACAGATACTAAGTTAATTGGTGTGATTGATTGTGACCCAAGATATGCCCATATAAAATCTTTGAAAGACGTAAGTCAACACCTATTATTAGAAATTAAAGACTTTTTTGAAACTTATAAGAAATTGCAACACAAAGTTGTTACTGTGACTGGCTTTAGAGACCAAAAATGAGCTGTTGGTGAATACAAAACTTGTGTTAACTTAATGAAAAAATACGGTTCAATGCCTAAAAAAGATTTCATTAAGAAAATGATGAAGGAACATCCAAATAAATACAAATAAAAAATAGGCTAAAGCCTATTTTTTAAATGGGTCTTCCTTGCAACCTTTAGTTAATTTTCTAACAGTTAGTTTTTGAACTTTTGTGTTGGCGGTTGTTAATTGGGTTCCGCTTGTCATTAAGAATTCTTTTGTCTTTTGCAATTTTTCAATACTTGCGTCTATTGCATCAATAGCTGATTGATAATTATTGTGAGCTCTTGTAACTGTTGCGGCAATATCTTTTTGGGCATCTTGTAAATTAGCAATAAATGTTTCTTGATCAACAAAGTCAATCTTCTTTTGATTTAGAATTTGAACTAGTTCAAAGTTTTTATTTAAACTATCTTTTAAAACATTAATAAAGGCAACAAATGTTTGTGGTCTAACTACATACATTTTTGGGTATTCTCTAACTTTATAAATGCCGCTGAAGTTTCTATTATCTTTTTCAAGTTCAGAGATTAAAAGAGCATATTCACATTTTTTGTTTAATCTATCATCATTAAGTTTTTTGTAATGATCTCTGTTCTTCTTTTTAGATTCAGAAGTATTTAATTCTGTTTTAACTTCTATTTCAATTGAAAGGATTTCTGTTCCTTTGTCATCATAGTCTCTAAAAATGAAATCACCTTTAGATCCTTTTAGTGTTTCAGCAGAAGTGATAACTTCGTTATCTTTAGTAAATTTTGCATTAGGGAATGCACCTTTTTGTTGTGCATCTTCAAATTCTTCTCAAACAAAATTTTCTAGTTCTTCACCAAATGTTTTTACACCAATATGTCTATGATTTCATTCATATTCCATTTTTTTAATTTCATTTTGTAAAGAATGTATTTGTTCGTCCTTTACTTTCTCTGCTTTTAAAACAGCATTATCAATTTGTGTTTGAAATGATTTGATTTGAGATTGCAAGTTAGCAATTTCTTTTTCTTTATCTTTTGTTGCTTTTAAAATTTCAGCTTCTGACAAGCTTCTAGCTTGTTCCTTTGCTAAATTTCTTAATTCTCTATCAAAGTTTTGAACAACAGAGCTAATGTCTAATTCAGTTTGTTCAGATAAATCAATAATGTCACCTTTATTTGCATTTTCAGCTAAGGCAATAGTATTTTTATCTACAATTGTATATTTAACTTTAGACATTATTTTCTCCTTTGAATTTTTGTTAATTTAATTAAGTTATTTACTAACATTGTTGTTGTCATTGCACCTACTCCACCAGGAACAGGAGAAATGGCTCCTTTAAAGTTTTTAAATGACTCAATTTTAACATCACCACAAACTTTGTTTGTGCGAGGATCTCTGTTAATTCCTACATCTATTATTATTGCATTATTTTTAAAATATGATTGATCAAAGAATTTAGCTTTTCCAATAGCAACAACAACAATATCAGCTTTTTTAGTAATACTTTTTAAATTCTTTGTGTGATCATGACAACATGTTACTGTCGCATTTTCTAATAAAAATAAAGATATCAGTGGTTTGCCAACGATGTTGCTACGATTAACTATAACAACATTCTTACCATCTAACTTAATTTTGTAATATTTTAATAATTCAATAATACCAACAGCAGTGCAAGATTTTAATAAATCATTATTTTTTTCTTTTGCTGTTCATAATTTACCAACATTTATATTGTTAAAACAATCAACATCTTTTAATGGGTTAATTGTATTAACAATTAAATCATTGTCAATTTGTTTGCTTATTGGTAATTGAACAAACAAACCATTAATGTGTTTGTCTTTATTAAGTTTTTGTATTAAACTAACCATTTGTTTGTTGGTTGTGTTACCAGACATTTTATAAAGTTTAGTTTTAATACCTAGTTCATGACAAAGCTTAGTTTTGTTTCTAATATAAACTTTAGAAGCATATGAGTCATTATTTAAAATAGTGGCTAAAACAGGAGTTGGTTTTAATAACCTAACTTCTTTTTTTAATTTTTTAATATAGTTTTGTCTAGCTTTAATTCCAGATAATAACTTCATAATGATAAAAAAGCAAATACTTTGAAGTATTTGCAATTAACTATTTAACGTTTAATATTTTCTTTCCGTTGTAATAACCGCAATGTTTACAAACAGTATGTGGTTTAATAGGTTTGCCACATTTTGGACAAGTAGTAGTTTTAATAGGTTTTAATGCGTGATGACTTCTACGCATTCCTTTGCGACCTTTTGAGGTCCTTCTTTGAGCAACAGCCATTGTTTAGTTCCTATTTCTTAACGTTTTTTGAGTCACAAAGCATTAAAATTCCAGGAATTAAATCCATAAATAAAAGGGCACAAACTTTAAATCCTATACTTACTTTTCCGCCCGTTCTTTTATAGTGAATTGTCATAGGAATACACCATGCTAATGGAACTAATAAAACTCCCATAAACACTGTGCAGATAATCATAAGAATATATGCAGCTAATGTTAATCCATTTAATTGTTTCATTTGTATTTTTCCTCCACCGTTTTAATAATAATATATATTATTATAATAATATATAATAGTTCAATGAAATTAAAAGATATTATTTCAATCAGCCCAGAAGTATTGGAAGGTATTTTGCTTCTTGAAGCTAAAAAAATTCCTGGTCTTGGTGCTGAAAATATTAAAGCAATTAAGGTTAGTGATAAAGATTGCAGTGTAACAATATCTATTACTCCCTTTAATATTCTTGCTAATATTCATGCTTTAGCATCTGAAATACAACAAGCTATTAGTTTCTACTTAACATCTCAATTTGATGTTAATGAAGGTGACATAAAAATTAATGTTATCGTTCTAGCTGAGGATAAAAAATAATGATCTCATTAAACGCGAAAACTTTAAAGATTATGTTTAACAATGGAACAAAGTTTATTGAAAATAACTTTGAGTACATTGACCAGCTTAACGTTTTTCCTGTGCCTGATGGTGATACAGGAACAAATTTGAAAATTACTACAAGTGGTGGTTATGAAACAATCGCTAACCTAGATACAGCTGATTTGTCTTTATTATCTAAAACATTTGCTAGAGGATTATTAATGAATGCTAGAGGTAACTCTGGAGTTATCCTTAGCCAAATCTTCAAAGGTTTTGCTTCAGCATTTAAACCTGAGCAAAAAGAAGCTTCTATTACTGATTTAATAGCTGCATTTAAATCTGCCACTGATTTTGCTTATAAATCAGTTGCTACGCCAATTGAAGGAACAATCTTAACTGTAATTAGAGTTGTTTCTGAAAAGTTATCATCAGCAAGTGGTCGTTTCCAATCTATTGAAGATTTATTTAAATTTGTTCACCAAGAAGCAAAGATTATTCTTGATAAGACACCAGACTTCTTAGTTCAATTAAAACAAGTTGGTGTTGTTGACTCTGGTGGTTATGGTTTAACTTGCTTTTTAGAAGGAATGAAAAAAGCTCTTCTTAACCCTGATTCTGTAGAACAGAATAAAAAAGAAGATGCTAATGTTCCTGCTCAGCCAAACATTAACAAAAACTTTGTTGATAACAACGAAGGTTTTGGTTACTGTACAGAATTTATTATGAAACTTGGATCAAAAGTAACTGTTGACCAAGATGATAAAGAAAAGTTTGACGAAAAAGAATTTAAGAAGCGTATTAACCAAATGGGTGATTCATTTGTTTATGTTAAAGATGATGATTTAGTTAAAGTACACGTTCATGTGGTAAGACCATATGCTTTATTGGCTTTTGCATCTAGATTTGGTGAATTTACTAGAGTAAAAATTGAAAACATGACAATGCAATTCTTGCAAAAGAATAAAAATACTTCTTTAGAAAAAGCAGAAGCTGTTTACAAACAATCAAAAGAAATCACTTCTACACCAACAGTTGTTGCAACAGTTCCTTCTGAAGTAATGAAAACAATCTATGAAAGAGAATTTGGTATTACAAATACTTTAAACTGTGATGAGATTGGTAACCCATCTATTCAACAATTCTATGATTTGATTAAATCAGCAAAAAGTTCTAATGTTGTTTTAATTACTGATAATGGTAATGCATTAATGGCTGCAGAACAAGCTATTAAGCTTTTCCCAAGAAATACTACTAATGTAAGGCTTGTTCCAACTAAGGATATCGCAACAGCTTTCTTAGCTTGCTTAGCTTTTAACCCTGAAATAGATTTAAATGACAACGTTAAGGGAATGTTTAAGATGCTTAAAAATGCTGCTTCAGGAAAGATTTCTCAATCAGTTAAGAATTTATCTTATAAGCGTACTCACATTAAATTTGGTGATTATATTGCCGTTAACAACAAAGAAATTATTGCTAATGACAAAAATATTTCAAAAGTATCAAGACATTTAGTTGATGAAATCTTTGATCAAGTTAGAAAACCAAAAACTGCCGTAATTATCTATGGTAAAGATGCAACAATGGAAGAAGTAAACAACATTGCTAAGTATATGAATGAAAAATATTTGGTTAAACCAATTATTGTTCAAGGTAACCAAAGTACTTACCACTTCTATTTAGGAGTAATGAGGTAAATTTATGAAAATCGCATTAGATGTAATGGGTTTTGAAAATAATTTGTCTCATGCTATTAACGCAGCTAGACAATTTTGTAAAAACAAAAGAGGAGACAAAGTTGTTTTAGTTGGTAATAAAAAACAAATTGAAAAGCTTTTAACAACAAATGATCATTTTGAAATTATTCATACAGATGATTTTATCCATATGGATGATACGCCTATTACCGCTTTAAGAAAAACTAATACTTCAATGAGAAAAGCTTTGGAACTTGTTAAATCCAAGAAAGTTGATGCAATGGTTTCAGCTGGAAGCACAAGCTGTTTTGTGCCTCTTGTACAAACTGTATTAGGTGTAATAGACAAAATGCCTAAGTTTGGTTTTATGCCTTTTATTCCAACTATTAACCACAAAGGTTTTAACATGATTGATGTTGGTGCCAACATAAATGTTGACGCAAATGATTTACTACATTATGCTTTGATGGCTAATGAATATGCAAGAATCATTAGAAAAATTCATAATCCAAGAATTGGTTTATTAAATATTGGTACTGAAGAACATAAAGGTTATTCATATCACCACGAAGCAAATAAACTTTTGAAAGAAGCAAAAGGAATTAACTATATTGGTTTTGTTGAACCAAAAGGTTTACTTGATGGTAAATGTGATATTTGTGTTTGTGATGGCTATAGCGGAAACATTGCTTTAAAAGCAATGGAAGGTGCTTTAACATCTGTTGGTCGTATTTTAAAAAGAGGATATAAGAAACCTTGAAACTGATTGGGTGGCATATTCTCTGCTCAAATTATTTACAAACTAACTCACACATTTGATTATCGTAACAATGCTGGTGCAATTGTGTTGGGTGCTAATGGTATTGCAATTAAAACTCATGGTTCAGCTGATGCTAAACAATTTTATGCTGCATTATCGGTTGCACATGATTGTGTAAAAAACAATTTGTTACATAATATTAAGAAAATTAAATATGAATAAGGCTTACAATCAAATTTTAAATAGATGATTAAAAACAACTTTAGGCTGCGCACCTAAACAATTATCTATTTATGTTGAAGCTTTAACGCATCCAAGTTTTAGTAACGAAAATAAACTTTCATACAACTATCAAAGATTAGAATTTTTGGGTGATAGTATTCTAAACTTTTTGGTGGCTGAATATTTATACAATAAATATAAAAAGCAAAACGAAGGTGCTTTGACTATATCAAGAAGTAAAATGGTTCAAGGCAAAGCAGAAGTATATGCTGCAAAAAGAATTAATCTACAAAACTTTATTTTGTTAGGTAAGGGATTGAATAAGGCAAAATGTAGTGACAAAATCATTGAAGATGGTTTTGAAGCATTAATTGGTGCTATTTATTTAGATTTGGGACTAGATGCAGTAAATAAATTTTTAAGAAAAACTATTTTTTCATATGAAAGCCATGCTTTATTGCAAGATGCTAAAGATTACAAGACACTAGTACAAGAAGCTTTAGTAAAACATAATGTTAAAAACTCTATGTACCGTTTAAAACAAATTAATAAAGAAACTTTTGAAGCTAAATTAGTTTCGCATGGTATAACTTATGGACATGGCATAGGTCATAATAAAAAAGAAGCAATGACTTTTGCTGCTAAAAATGCTTACGATAAACTAGTTAAGAGGGAGAAATAACGTGTTATTTCTAAAGAAATTTAAAGCTGTAGGTTTTAAATCGTTCGCTAACCCTATCGAACTTAGTTTTGACGACTCAATGATTGGCGTTGTTGGCCCAAATGGTTCTGGTAAAAGTAATATTGTTGACGCTGTTAAATGAGTTTTGGGTGAACAATCTAAAAAAGCACTAAGAGGAAAAAGCTCCAGCGACATTATCTTCCATGGATCAAAAGATAAAGATGGTAGTGCTTATGCTCTAGTGTCTTTAACTTTTGATAACTCTAAAAAACTTTTGCATACAGAATTAAAAGAAGTTACAGTTACAAGAAAATTAACAAGAAATGATGGTGCTAATGAATACTTCATTAATAACCAACCTTGTAGATTAAAAGATATCCAAGAAATGTTTTTGGATACAGGTCTTGCAAAAGGATCGTTAGGAATTATTTCACAAGGAACTGTTCAATGGTTTGTCGAAGCTAAACCAGAAGAAAGAAGAAAAATCTTTGAAGATGCTGCTGGAATTGGTTTATATGCTAAGAAAAAAGCCGACAGTGTGTCAGAACTTGAAAAAGCTACTGCTAATCTAAATAGAGTTAGTGATTATGTCTCTATTCTTGAAAAAGATATTAAGAAATTATCTAAACAAGTTGAAAAAGCTAAAATTTATGCCGAAAAGAAAAAACAATTGATGGAATTAGAACTTATAGTTCTAGTAAAAGATATTTCTTTCTTTGGAGCAAAACTTAATGAACTAAGAAACATTATTGAAAGAAATAAACAAATTGTTTTTGCTAATGAAGCAGATATTGAAACTTATGCAAAACAAATTACTACAGTTAGAGAAAAAGCTAACTCTTCTGACCAATTAGTTGAAGAATTAACAAAGAAGTTTACTGATTTATTGCAAGAAATCAACGAAGTTGAAAATAAGAAAAGGGCTGTTCAAAGTCATCTTGAAACAGCAATGACTTCATCTAATGCTAAAGAAAAAGCAGCCGCTTATAAAAAGATCATTAGCAATATTAAGTATGATTTAAAGTCTGCACACGAAAATAAAGAAAGATTAACGGACGAAATAAGTGGTTATAGTCAAATTAAAAATGATCTTGAGACTAAACATGACAATCTTAAGTCTAAAGTTGCTACTATTGGAAATAAAATTAGTCAATTACAATATAAACTTCGTTATATTGAAGACAAAATTGAAAACGAATATGTTAATGAATCTGGAACAAAAACTGTTTTAGAGAACACAAGTGCTTTACACGGTATTATTGGAACAGTTAAATCATTCATTACTATTGAAAAACAATATGAAACAGCCATAAGTTTAGCACTAGGTAAATCAGCAAACTTTATTATTACTGAAACCGAAGAAGATGCTAAATATGCAATTGAATTCTTAAAAAATAATCAAGCTGGTAAAGCAACATTCTTGCCTTTAACACTTATTAAGCCTAGACCACTAAAAGAAGAACATGCATTAATTGTTAAACAATTAGATGGTTTTATTAATACTGCTAATAATCTAATTAGTTATGACGCAAAATATACAGATTTATTTAGTATGCTTCTTGGAAGAATATTAATTGCTAATGACTTAAACTCTGCTATTGCTATTTCAAAATACACTAACTCAATGTATCAAACAGTAACATTAGATGGTCAAACCATTTCTGTTGGTGGTGCAATTACTGGTGGATTTAGCAAAAATAAATTTGCTCCAATGTTTAACTTAGAAGAAAACAAAAATAGCATTATTAAAGAGCTAGAAGAATTAAATAAAGAATATATTCAAGCAAGAAGTGATGAAACTTCTGTTAAATCTACTTTAGATGAAAACATTAATAAGATTAATGAAAAGAAAATTTTATTGGCTACATATGAAGATAAGATTAAAAGTTTTGAAGCAAACTTATCTAGATATGAAGCTGATTATGAACAATTGGATGTTAAAGATAAATCTCAACAAGCTTCAACTGCTGATGAATTAAATAAAGAATTAAATGATCTATTAACTAAGAAAGATAAGGTTGTTCAAGAACTTAATGTTGCAAGAGTTAGCAAAACAACAAATAGACAAATTTATGAAGACTATCAAGCAAAGCTTGATGAAACAAGAGCTCTTGTTGATAAAGCTAGAGCAGAACAAACTCATGCAGAAATTGATCAAGAAAAAGCAAAAGCTGCTGTTTCATATGCTAAAGAACGTATTTCACAAGAATATCGTATGACTATTGATAATGCTGTTGAAATTTATGGTTCTAAAGAACTCCCAATGACTGATGCCCAAGCTAAAGAAACAATTTATCAACTAAAAGTTGATCTTGATAGAATTGGTGCAATTAACATGGAAGCTTTAAAAGAGCTTGAAGAAAAACAAAAAGAATATGATGGTTTATCTTCTCAACACCAAGAATTGATTAAAGCTAAAGAAACAATTGAAAAAGCAATTGCAGAATTAGACAATCAAGCAAGAAACAACTTTAAAGACACAATTGATAATGTTAACAAAACATTACCAGAAGTGTTTGGTTACTTGTTTGGTGGCGGAATGGCGTCTGTTCAATATACAGATCCAAATGATATCTTAAATTCTGGAATTGAAGTAATTGCTGTCCCTCCAGGAAAGAAAATTACTACTTTAAATCTATTATCTGGTGGTGAAAAGTCATTAGTAGCTTTGTCTGTTTTGTTTGCTATCTTAAAGATACACAGTTTCCCTTTAATTATTCTAGACGAAGCTGAATCAGCTTTAGACCCTGCTAACGTAGAAAGATTTGGAAATATTATTAAAAATAACTCTAAAGAAACTCAATTCTTAGTTATTACACATAGACCAGGAACAATGGAAAGATGTGATAGCTTGTTTGGTGCTACAATGCAAATTAAGGGTATAACAAACATGTATAAAGTTACTTTAGCTCACGCTAAGCAATTTGGTTCTGACGGTAAATAACAATGGGCTGATTAAAGAATTTAATTAACAAGATTAAACATAAAAAGGCTGAGAAGACCGCTAAACAAATAGAAGCTACTACTCAAATAGCTAAAACTGATCAAACGACTTTTGATAAAGGTTTAAAAAAATCGGGTGGAGCTTTTCAAGAAGCTATTAATGATTTAGTAAAACAAAATGCTAAAGTAGATCAAGCTATGCTTGATAATATTGAAGAAATGCTTATAGGTTTTGATGTTGGAACTGGTGCAACAAGAAAAATTATGCAAGCAATTGAGGATGAAATTAAATATCAAAACGTTGAAGATCCTAAATTGGTTAAACAAATTATTGTTGATAAGATTTTTGTTTACTACATCCAAGACACCATTATAGATAGTGGTTTAAATATTAAAGACGGTAAAACTAACGTTATTTTAGTTTCTGGCGTTAATGGTGTTGGTAAAACAACAACTATTGCAAAACTAGCTAAACGTTTATTAGACATGAATAAAACGGTTTGTTTAATTGCTGGAGATACATTTAGAGCTGGCGCAGTTGAACAGCTTGATATTTGGGCTCAAAGATTAAATATTCACTGTTTTAAACCAAAAACAAGTGGTCAAGACCCCGCTTCTGTTATTTATGAAGGTGTTAAATGGGCTTCTGAAAATAAAATTGATGTAGTTTTATGTGATACTTCCGGAAGATTACAAAATAAGATTAATCTTATGAATGAACTTAAAAAGATTGATTCAGTTATTAAAAAGTTTGTTTCTGATCAACCTTGTGAATCATTATTAGTATTAGATGCTACAACTGGACAATCTGGAATTATCCAAGCTAAAGCTTTTTCAGAAGTAACAAAATTAACTGGTATTGTTTTAACTAAAATGGATTCTACGTCTAAGGGTGGAATTATTTTAGCTATTAAAGATAATTTCAACATCCCAGTTAAATTTATTGGTTTGGGTGAAACATACAACGATCTTCAACCGTTTGATATTGAAAAATTTGTTATAGGACTAACAAAAGATTTTGATGCTAATTAATTTTTTTTCAATATAAGAATATTGAAGGAGAAAATTAAATGGCATTTATTTCAGATAAAAAACGTAAATCTTTAATCCACAGAACAAATAGGGGTTATGGTTTTAGAAAATTCCTATTATTTATTGATATATTAGGCCTTATTGGGTTTATCGTATCTATTTTTGTTTGTGGTTTTTATGGATTGCAATTATATGAAGGCGAAGACCCTGCGGTTCTAACCTTGACACCACTAGGATGAGGTATGTTAGCTTATGCAATTATTATTTCATTACTATCAATCGCATCATTCATATTGATTTTTACTATTCGTTCACCTAAAACTGTTACAAAAGAAAATAGAGTTCTTCAAAGTTCAGCTCTTGCCGGACAAAAAATTCATAGAATTAAAAATACTCCAAATGAAATTGTAAAAGCAAGAACCACTTTAAAAAAGAAAAAATAAAAAAGCTCGCTTAAAGCGAGTTTTTTTATTAACGTTTTGTAAATTGAGGGCTTCTTCTTGCTCCGTATTTACCGTATTTTTTACGTTCTTTAACACGAGAGTCTCTTGTTGTTAACTTAGATTTCTTCAAAGTCTTTTTCATTTCTTTGTTGCAGTTAATTAAAGCTCTTGCAATACCTAATCTAATTGCTCCGGCTTGGCCGTTAAAACCACCACCAACAACTTTAACTTGAACATCAAAAGTTTTTAAAGATTCAGTTTTTTCAAGTGGTTGAAGCATATCTTGAATAACTAGTTTGTTAGGAAAATATTGTTCTGGTGTTTTACCATTTATGGTAATTTTGCCAGTTCCTGGAACCATTAAAACTCTTGCAACAGAAGATTTTCTTCTTCCAAGTCCTTTATATTCAACTTTAGTTTCAGCCATTTTTATTTACCTACCTTTATAACTTTTGGTTTTTGTTTAGAATGGTCTTTTCCGCCATCTTTATAAACAAAAAGTTTTTTAATAATTTGTTGAGATAAACGATTTTTAGGTAGCATACCTTTAATTGCTATTTCAACTAATTCATCAGAGTATTTGTCAATCATTTCTCTTACTGATCTTTTTCTAATACCACCAATGTATCCAGAATGAGAGTATCTAAATTCTCTGTCTGCTTTGTCTGAAGAAACAATAACATTATTACAATTAGTAATAATTAAGTAATCACCACAATCAACATTAGGAGTAAAAGTCGGTTTGTTTTTACCTCTTAAAATATCAGCTGCTACTACAGCTAATTTTCCTAATACTACACCGCTAGCATCAATCGTATATCAAACACGATTTTTTGCAGCTGTTTCTTTTTTAAGCATCGTTACTTTTTGCATAAATACTCCTTTTATTTTATCTTATTTGTGGCTATATTAATACTCTTTTTTGTACATTTCGTCACCAAGTTTAATAATATCTTCTGATTCCATTAAACCAGTTCCGGCTGGTAATAAGTTACCAATCATAACGTTTTCTTTCAAACCAGATAATGTATCAACATCACCTCTAATACAAGCATCTGTCAAGATTTTCTTTGTATCTTGGAAACTTGCAGCAGCTAAGAATGGACCAGTTTTTGTTGTTGCAACATCATCTAGACCATAAATTTCATTAGTTGCTGTGGGTAATGTTTTGCCTTCGGCAAATAATTTGTTGCATACTTCTGTAAAGCTATTAATATCAGTTGTTTGACCAATAAAGTAATCACTATCGCCAGGGTTACGTATTTTCATTTTATTAGTTAATTGTCTAACAATGATTTCTACGTACTTATCTGAAATGTCAATACCTTGAAGTCTATAAACCTTTTGAACTTCTTTAATCAAATAGTTTCTAACTTCTTCAATACCAGCAATTTTTAGTAATTCTTTAATATTGATAGAACCTTCAGTAATTTTGTCACCTAAGTGAACTTCATCGCCTTTTTCAACTCTTACAACTTGTGATAGGTTTGTCGCAAATTTCTTTTCTTCAATACCAGATTTAATTGTAATTAGTTTACCGGTTTCAGTATCTTCAATCTTAGTTACTTTACCTTCAATGTTAGAAATTAAAGCAAGTTCTCTTTCAGCTGGAGGAACTAAATCAAACAATTGTTTTAGTCTTTCAAAACCTTGGGCGATTGAACCTTCTTTAGAAGAAACACCACCAGTATGGAATGTTCTCATGTTAAGTTGTGTACCTGGTTCACCGATAGATTGGGCAGCAATTACACCAATAGCTGTACCAATTTCAACAGGTTTGTTTGTTGTTAGGTCATTACCAAAACATTTTTGACATACACCGTTTTTAGATTGACAATGTAATACTGATCTAACAGTAACTTCTTTAATACCAAGTTTTTCAATCTTAGCAGCCATAGCTGGAGTAATAATTTCATTCTTAGCTACAAGTACATCATTATTCTTAGGATTAATGATGTCTTCAAATGCAAATCTGTTTTCAATTCTTTCAGCTAATGATTCGATTTGAGTATTTTGTTTAATATCTCTAATAGCAGAAACTTTTAAACCAACAGGTGTTCCACAGTCTTCTTCTGTAACAATGATTTCTTGTGCAGCATCTACTAGTTTTCTAGTCATGTAACCAGATCTAGATGTTTTCATGGCAGTATCTGCCATACCTTTTCTTGCACCATAAGATGCATTGAAGTATTCAGAAATTGTTAAACCATCAAGGAATGAGTGTTTAATTGGAGTTTCAATAGTATCCTTAATTACATTAGACTTAGCATTCTTTTGTTCGTAGTTATAAGATTTTGACATCAAACCACGCATACCAAGTAACTGTGTAAAGTTAGATTCATTACCTCTGGCACCTGAGTTAGCCATAATAATAACTGGGTTATTTCTATTAACATCTGCAGCTAAAATTTGTTTAATATCGCCTGTAACGACATCTTTAACATCTGATCAGATTCTAACAACACGTGTATATCTTTCATCGTCTGTTAATAAACCTTTTTCAAATTGTTTCTTTAGTCTTGCGACTTTAGCATCTGCATCTTTAAAGTATTCAGTCTTCTTGTGGTATCCTGGTAAGTCAAAAGCAGAAATAGTAACAGAAGATTTAGTTGAATATGTAAATCCTGTGTCTTTAATTGCATCCATTGTTTTAGCAACAACTTCAACCGGGAATTTAGTATATAAAGCATTTACAATGCTTTGTAATGTTTTCTTTGTGAATGGATTAGCAGGGCTAATCTTATCAATAATCTTTCTAACATCAGTACCAGCAGGAACTAATCTGTCTTTATCAACAGTGTTTATGTCTTTGCCATCATTAATATATGTCATTGATTCAGGCAAAATATCATTAAAGATCAATTTTCCTACAGATGTAATCATGATGCATGTAGAAGGAAGACCTTTCATATTAATTGCTTTGTCAAAGTCTTTAGCAACTAATGTTTTATCTTTATAAGAGTCAGTTCTTACACCAACAATTGCATGTAAGTCAACTTGACCAAGAGCATAAGCTCTTTTAGCTTCATCACTATCAACAAAGATAGTTCCTTCACCTTTAGCACCTTTTTCTTCTTGAGAAATGTAATAAGCACCAAGAATCATATCTTGTGTAGGTGTAATAACTGGTTTACCGTCTTTAGGTCCTAAAATGTGTCAGCTAGCAAGCAAAATACTTCTTGCTTCAGCAATGGCTTCTTTAGAAAGTGGTACATAAACACCCATTTGGTCACCATCGAAGTCAGCGTTGAACGCTGTTGTAACTAGTGGGTGAAGTCTAATGGCTTTACCATCAATAATCTTAGGTTCGAATGCTTGTACACCTAAACGGTGAAGTGTAGGAGCACGGTTAAGTAACACTGGGTGTTGTTTAACAATCTTATCTAAGATTGGTCAAATATGATTATCTTGTTTAGTAATCATCTTTTCAGCAGTCTTAACATTGTTAGCAATTGGTTTAATTTCCAAACCATTGTCATCAACTTTCTTGATAAGTTCATGAATAATGAATGGTTTTAAAAGTTCAAGTAACATTACAGATGGAATACCTGCTTGGTACATCTTTAGATCTGGACCAACAACAATTACTGAACGTCCTGAATAGTCAACACGTTTACCAAGTAAGTTTTGTCTAAATAGACCTTGTTTACCTTTTAAGTGGTCTGTTAATGACTTAAGTGGTCTTCTATCTTTAGATACAGCTGGTTTATTTCTTGAAGCATTATCTAATAATGCGTCAACAGATTCTTGTAACATTCTACGTTCGTTGTTAAGGATGATTTCTGGAGTTTGTTCTTCCATCATTCTTTTTAAACGTTCGTTTCTAATAATAATCTTACGGTAGAAGTTGTTAATATCACTTGTAGTGAATCTACCATTTTCAAGTTGCACCATAGGTCTTGTATCTGGTGGTGTAACAGGAATGTAATCAAGTACCATTCATTCAGGTTTAATCTTAGAACTTAAGAATCATTTAATTAATTGTAAACAATTCATTAACTTGTTAAATTTAGGGTTAGATGGGCTAACTCTAGATAATTGGTAGTTAACTTCTTTTAATCTATTTTTTAAATTAACTTCTGACAATAAACGTTTAATGGCAGCAGAACCAATACCTATTTCAATGTCTAGGTGTTTCTTTAATAAAGCAAATACTGTGTGAATAGAGAATGGTAAAGTAGTATCAGCTAAAGCTTCTTTTGTAGCTAAAGCATATTCGTGATCAAATTGTAATTCTTTGATCTCTTCCATGTTTTTCTTTTGATTTTTGTTTAATTGAACTATTTGTTTTTCAATCTTTTTAGCTACTTCAGCTAAAGCATCCATAATTCTTGCTCTTGCTTTTTCATTTAATTTAGCATCAGCAATAGGAATAATTTCACATTTCTTATAGAATTTAGATTTTGCGTTATCATTTTTCAAAACAACATAGTTTTCAAAATAAACAACTTGTTCAACTTCTTTATAGCTCATACCAAGCAATAAAGAAATCTTAGAAGGGTTAGGAAGTTCCTTAGACATTCAAATGTGTGTACAAGGATAAGCAAGCTTAATGCAGCTCATTCTATCACGTCTTACACATGATTGAATAATTTCTACACCACATTTTTCACAAACTCTATTTTGGTATTTTTGTTTTTTGTATTTACCACAATAGCATTCGTAGTCTTTGGTAGGACCAAAGACAGCTTCACAGAATAAACCACCCGGTTCAGGTTTAAATGATTTATAGTTGATTGTTTCTGACTTAGTTATTTCAGTTCCTCTTGCTCATTTAAGGATTTGTTCAGGAGAAGCTAAAGTAATTTGTAAAGCTTTAATATTTTTAACATTAATATTTTTTGCGTTCTTAATCATAATTGTTTCTCCTTTCTATAATCCTTGATATTCTGAGGTTTCAGATGTTTCAACCTCTTCAACTTGAGTAGCACGTTTTGCTTCTTGGATGTCTTCATCTGACAATGTACTCTTTGAGTACTCATTCATATCGTGCTTATTACCTTGTTGATCATATACTGTCATGCTCATACACAATCCTTGTAATTGTTTAGTTAATAACTTAAATGATGCAGGCAATGAAGTTTTTGGCAAGTGTAGACCTTTAATAATAGCGTTGTAAGTTCTGTTTCTTCCATCTTCGTCGTCAGACTTAACAGTTAAGATTTCTCTTAAGTTGTGAGTTGCACCATATGCTTCAAGTGCTCAAACTTCCATTTCACCAAATCTTTGACCACCATTTTGACTTCTACCACCAAGTGGTTGTTGGTTAACCTTAGAATAAGGACCAATAGCTCTAGCATGAACTTTATCATCAACCATGTGGTCTAGTTTTAACATGTACATTACACCAACAGTGATTTCACCGTCAAAGTATTCACCAGTTTGACCATCAATAAGTTTTGTTTTAGCTCTTGTTTTAGAAGCATCAATACCAACTTCAGCTAAAGCTGCAGATATATCATCAAGCTTAGCGCCGCAGAATACAGGAGTTGATGCTTTGTATGATAAGTCTTCTTGACTCATACCAACTTTATTTAAAATAATTGTTAAGTCAATATCACTAAAGTCTTTGAAAGTATTGATCTTATTCTTTTTAAAGTAATCAAGACATTCGTCTTTTAACAATTGAGCACGAATAGATGACATACCAAATAATTGACAATATTCGCTTGCTCTAGCTTTGCTATCAACTAATTCAAATAGTTTTTTCTTAGCAATGTTTCTCATTGCTCATCCTAAGTGAACTTCAAGGATCTGACCAATGTTCATACGGCTAGGAACACCTAGAGGTGATAATAAAATATCAACTGGCGTACCATCTGGTAGGTGTGGCATATCTTCCACTGGAACAATTTTAGAAATTGTTCCCTTGTTACCATGTCTACCTGACATCTTGTCACCAATTTGAAGTTTACGTTTTTGTGCAATATAAACTTTGATAACTTCAATGGTTTCATCATCAAATAGATATCCATCTTTGCTTGTAAATCTCTTAATACCAATAACAGTACCTTCACCACCGTGAGGAACTTTTAAAGATGAATCTTTATAACCATGAGATTTGTTGCCAAAGATAGCATTCAATAGTTTTTCTTCTGGTGAATAATCAGTAGCACCTTTAGGTGAAATTCTACCAACAAGGATGTCTCCTTCTTTAACTTCAGCGCCAATCATGATGATTCCGTCTTCATCAAGATATGTCTTAACATCTTCAGAAACGTTTGGTAAATCTCTTGTGATTTCTTCATCAGCATTTAGCTTAGTAATTCTTGAACATTTACATTCATATTCTTCAATTGAGATTGATGTATATCAATCATCTTGTACTAAACGTTTAGAAATAACAATGGCATCTTCGAAGTTGTAACCATGTCATGTTGTATAAGCAATAATTGGGTTTCTTCCGATTGCAAGTTCACCATTAAACATTGCAGGACCATCAGCAATAACTTGTCCTTGCTTAACTTTTTGACCAATTTCAACAATTGGCAATTGGTTGTTGCAAGTAGATTGGTTGGTCTTACGATATTTAACTAAATCATACTTATCATTTTCACCATTTTTATTTTTAACCACAATGTGGTTACCATCAACTGCAGTAACTTCACCATCTTCTTTTGCAAGAATGTTTAAACCAGAGTCGTGAGCAATTTTATATTCTGCACCAGTTCCTACAAGCGGAGCATATGGTCTTAACAACGGTAATGCTTGACGTTGCATGTTAGATCCCATTAGGGCTCTTGCTGTATCGTCATTTTCCAAGAATGGAATAGTTGAAGCAGCAATAGAAACCACTTGTCTTGGGTTAACATCAATGTAATTGATTTCTTTTGCATTATAAAGTTCTTGCATTCCTCTATAACGTCCAACAACTTTAGCTTTTGTTGTAATTCTTCCATCGTCTTCATGAGGGATAGATGATTCACCAATAACATATTCATCTTCTTGTGCAGCATTTAATCATCTAATTTTGTTAGTGATAACACCGTCTTCTACAATGTAGTAAGGTGAAACAATGAAACCGTTTTTATCAACTTTAGCAAAACTTGCTAAAGACATGATAAGACCAATGTTCATACCTTCTGGTGTTTCAATTGGACAGATACGACCATAGTGACTGTAGTGAACATCACGGATGTTCAAGTTAGGGTCTTCTCTTCTAATACCACCATCACCCATAGCTGAAATTCTACGTTTGTTAGTTAATTCTGATAATGGGTTTTGTTGATCAATGAATTGAGTTAATTGGTAAGAGTTAAAGAATGCTTTAACAACTTGTTGGAAAGGTTTTGTGTTAACAATACCTTTAATTCCGGCTTTAGATTTCTTGGCCTTTTGTTCTTCATTCATTGTAGGTGTAGATAAACTTGCAAGTTTTTCAAGAATGTGTTTTTGTACACGTCCCATACCTGCGTTTAGTTTATTTAAGAATTGTTCAGAGATTAATCTTAATCTCTTATTACCTAAATGATCAATATCATCATAGTTACCAATGTTGTGTGGTAAGTTGATTGCATAAGAAATCATGGCAATAATATCGCTCAACAATAATGTTTCAGCATTTGATGTTGGAGAAATACCAATAATGTTAATTGAGCCTTCATCTCAAATGTGGTTGTCTGGGAAGATATCAATAGTTTCAAGAACCATTTCTCTTTCAATTTTGTTCTTTTTAGCTTTTACAAAGCTAGAAGCTTTATCACCAAAGATGTCATATTTCTTAGCAATATCTAAATGACCACCAGAAATTGCTTGTTTAATTTCATTAATTTCGTTCTTAGTAATAAGTGTTCCTTTTTTCATGAACACTTTTCCTTGCTTAGTTAAAATATCGTTAGCTAAAACTTTTTGATAAAGTCTTTCTGTTACACGAAGCTTTTGGTTTAATTTGCTTCTACCAGCTGAAGCAATATCAAAAGACTTCTTAGTCATAAAGTGTCTAATCAAGTAATCTTGATAACTAAAATCTTTAAACTCAACTGAAAGTTGTTCAGTTGGTCTCTTGCTTAGACCAAGCAAGTTGATGATATCCATTGCTGCTTTTTCAGTGATGATGTCTTCTTTTGCTTCTCTAATCTTCTTAATCAATTCAATTTGTTTTGCTTTAATTGCTTTATCAGTTGGATTTGCAACAAGTTGGGCTTCAATAGAAGCTTTTTCTTTTTCTAGCTCATTTCAATCTCAAACAAGTTCACGAATTTTTCTATCAATAGGTAAACCAGTTGTTTTCATGTCTGCTTTAGATGGTTTAGAACCATTGTTGGCATTTAAAAGTTTTGTATATTCTTTGTCAACATCTTTTCTAATTGCATTGATAACAGGGTTATCACCAATAACGTCGTGGTGATAGCATCCTTCAAATTTTGAACCAAAAGACTTTGGTGTTTTATCAGCAGCTAATGTTTTAGTAATAACTTCTGAACCACCAAAGATTTCTTGAATAACATTTTGTTTTAAACCAAAAGCTTTAAGTAATTGAGTAGCAGAGAATGTTACAGCATTTTCACCAGATGAGTTTCTTGCAACAACTTTCAAAATAGGGTTGTCCATTTTACGGTCATCAATTCAGAAGTTCATCATAGTTCCCTTGTTTGGAAACATTTCACAAACATAACCCTCAACAACTTTTTTCTTTCCACCAAGTTTAATTTGGCTCTTAGAAAGAACATAAGCACCAGGAGATCTTACTGTTTGAGAAATTACAAATTTCTCAATTCCGTTGATGATAAATGTTCCATTGCTTGTCATCATTGGAATGTTAGCAAAGAAAATACCATCATGACTTTCAAGCTCTACTTTTTTAGAGTCATCGTTCTTTTTTGGTTTTCTTTTTAAAACTCTTTTAACTTCACCTGTTTCGTTGTTTTTAAGTCCTAAGTCTACATACAAAGGTCTTTCAAATGTTTTACCTTCATATCTTGCTTCTGTTTCAGTGTAGGCTCCCTCTTTTTCAAGTTTGGCACCTAAGAAAATTACTTCATGTGTGTTGTTCTTAGTGTGTCTAATTGGAAAATAACTCGCAATTAAACCTTTAACACCTTTTTCTTCATCTTCTAAGAATTCTTTATAAGATTCTCTTTGAATAGCTAATAGATCTGGTTCTTCAAAATCAACTTGTTGTTTTGAATAGTCACGTCTAGTAACTAGGTTTGCGATTTTCTTTTCCACAAATCTTGTATCTTTTGCCATATAATTCTTGCACCCCTAAATAATATATATATTATTTTTTTACATTAAAATAATACATAAGTTTTTTAATTATACATTAATTCCAATAAAACTAATAAAAATCTTTTTGTTAGTTATAATTAATAAGCAAATGCAGATGTAATTCAATGATAGAATGCGACCTTGCCAAGGTCGATACGCGAGTTTGATTCTCGTCATCTGCTCCATTAAAAAAGTAGGTTATACCTACTTTTATTTTTTATAATTCAATCAATGATAGCTGCGATTTTTATAGCACCACTAGTTTATTTGCTTAATGCTTTCTTCATTGGAAGATTAATCAAAAGATGAAAAATAAGTAGCAATAGTTGTTTTGATACAATTATTGGTTTCTTTGTTTTATTAGTAATAACATACATTATTTCTTCATGACTTTACATTGGTAAAGTCAGCATCTTAATTTATGGGATGGTTTTTGGAATTATCCAGTGTTTTTTAGCTATTGCTTACATAGCAAATTGGAGGTACATTTTTATCACTTCCCATTTTGATTGAAAGAAAGTTTTGTTCTTTAGTTTGGGTGTGGGAATAACTCTAGTTATTAGCTTTTTATGTTTTAGAGAATTTAAATCTTCCTTTGCACTTTATTGGCATCAAACACTAGAAAATATACCTAGCTCAGTCGATGGATATATTTGATTTGGATTAAATGAAACAGATGTAATCACAAACTTTTGTGCAAATAATGTTTTAAACATTATTTGATTAAATGTTTTTCATGTAACAGATGTATTCCAGGCTGAACAATTTTGTAATTGATCGTGAGCAATATGTGCAAGCATAATAGTTGGTTGTATGGTCCAATGATTAACTAACAAACAAAGCTCAATGGCCAGAACAATATTTAGTTTGATAATTGTTTTATTTAATGTCATTGTGACATTAGCTTTTATTGAATCATATGCTGTTCCTGATGCTTGATTGATGTTAGAATTAACTATTTTCCTTCTTGTTTTGTTGCAAGAAAAATCATATGGAAAATTTAAATTGGGTTTCTTAACTATCTTAATGTTAGCTATGCTAGCAACAAGTCCTGGGGCTTATTTCTTAGTGATTGCATTATGGCTTTATAGTATTTATTGAGCAATTAGAAACCAAGAAAATTCTATCAACTATTTAATTTGTCTAACTTGGCCTTTAATGCTATCTATTTTTGGCCTACTGTCATTATCAATATATACATATTGATTCTTAGCTACTATGCAGGCACTATATTTAGTTTTAATGATCATTAATTTATCTATATTTTTTAAGGTGGGTACGCCTGCATGAGAAACAAAATTAGCAAGAGGAATTTATAACCATTCTGGAAAAATTGTTTATGTTGCTTTAGGAATAATTATTGCTTTGGTGTTTGTTATAAATTTCTTCATTTTCCACGAAATTTACGACTGAAAACCAGAAAATATTAATTACAGAAATTTCTTAACTTTTACATATAGGGAAATATGAAATATTTCTATTACATCAGATATGTCAATTGGTATTTTTAATGCGGTTTTATATGCTTTCTTTGCTGCAATTATTGTTACCTTTATAGTTGTTAGAAAAACTAAAAAGACATCTTTTTATCATTTGACAAAATCTGATAGTGCTATTAAACTTGTTGTTGTAACGGCTCTATTATTTTGCAACCCTTTATTTATTCATATTTTGAAGTTGGGAAGTCAATTAAATTTGAATACTTCAAACTTAAATATGTTCTTAATTATTCCAATAATTGTGTTCCTATTAGAAGTTAATGGAAACGCAAAAATTAGTCCTGTTAAAAATTGGGCTTACAACTGATACTAATTTAATGGTTAGTATAAAAATTATGTATAATTTTTATACTATATATTTTATATGGAAGATATAAAAAATCGACTTAATAAGCTTAAGACTCTTCTAAACAAATGGAATGAAGAGTATTATGTTTATAACAGACCAACTGTAAGTGATGAAGAGTATGACATCACTTTAAGACAATTAATTGAAATTGAAAGTCAATATCCTGAATTAATTACTCCAGATAGTCCTAGTCAAAGAGTTGGTGGTCAAGCTTCTAGCAAGTTACAAAAGTTCCAACACAAAAGCAAAATGATGTCATTAGCTAATGCTTTTTCAGCTGACGAAATGAGAAAGTTTGATAATGATATCAAAAAAGCTATAGGTGTAAATCAAGATATAGTTTATTGTGTTGAACCAAAAATTGATGGTTTAAGTATGAGTTTAATTTATTCTGATGGTAAATTAATCTCTGGCGCCACAAGAGGAGATGGTTTAATTGGTGAAGATGTAACAGCCAATGTTAAAACTATTAAATCTATCCCTCTTGCAATTGGGTTGCAAGATGATATCGAAGTTAGAGGAGAAGTATTTTTAACTAAAACCCAATTTAAGAAAATAAATGATCAAATTGAAGATGAAGATAAGAAGTTTGCTAATTGTAGAAATGCTGCGTCAGGAAGTTTAAGACAACTTGATCCTAAGATTACAGCAAAGCGTAATCTTACAATGTTTTGTTATCAAATTCCAGATGAAAAACAGTTTGGTTTAGAAACACAAAAACAAGTAATTAAGTTTTTAAAAGAACATAAATTCAATGTAGCTCCAGGAATTTCTATCTGCCACGGAATTGAGGAAGTTATTAAAGCAATAAATAAAATTGCTCAAACAAAAAATGATTTAGATTTTCCAATTGATGGTGTGGTTATTAAAGTTAATAACTTTAGTTGATATGAAAAAATTGGTTTTACTTCTAAGTTTCCTAAATGAGCTATTGCTTACAAGTTCCCACCAAATGTAGTTGAAACAAAACTAGAAGGTATTGAAACAACAGTTGGAAGAACTGGAAGAATCAACTATGTTGCTCATCTTTCTCCGGTTTTACTTGATGGTTCAACTATTTCTGCTGCAACATTGCATAATGCAGAATATATCGCGGCTAAAGACATTAGAATTGGTGATACTGTTCAAATCTTTAAAGCTGGGGAAATAATTCCTAAAGTTATTGGTCCAAATATTAATAAAAGGCCAAATAATGCTAGAGCATTTGTACCACCACAAAATTGTCCAATCTGTGGAAGCAAATTAGAAAAAGTTGAAGGCGAAGTGGATCAGTATTGTGTAAATATTGATTGCCCAGCAAGAGTATTATTAAACATTGTTCACTTTGCTGATAGAGATGCAATGAACATAGATGGTTTAAGTAATAAGATCTTAGAAAAGCTCTGAGATATTAAAGCCGTAAGAAATATTATTGACTTGTATTATCTAAGAGATAAAAGGGATTTAATTACTCAATCAGATTTACATATTAAAGATAAAATGTTTGATCATTTAGTTTTGTCTATTGAAAATTCAAAGAAAGCAAATCTAGATAAATTGATTTATGGTTTAGGCATTAGACATGTTGGTGCAATTACTGCTAAAGTACTTGCTGAAAAATATCAAACTATTGATAATTTAGCTCTAGCTACACTCGAATCTTTAACGCAAGTTAAAGATGTTGGTGAAACTGTAGCAACTTCAATCGTAGACTTCTTTAAGGTTGAGGCAAATAAGAATTTAATTAAGAATCTTAAAGATGTTGGGGTCAACACTAAATTAATCAAACTTGAATATGACACTTCAAGTCCATATTATCAAAAGAATTTTGTAATTACTGGTTCATTTGATATTCCTAGAAATGAAATTATTAGAATCATGGAACAAAAGTATGATGCTAAGTTTTTTGGGTCAGTAAATAAAAACATCGATTATCTAATTGCTAACGATTTTACTTCTAGTAAATATAAAAAGGCAATGGAGTTAAATATCCCAATTATTAAAGAAAAGATATGATAATAATATAGTTATGAAAATCCTAAGCTCGAACGATAACAAAAAACATGAATTAAATAATAAGACTGTCACAATTTATAATTGTGGTCCTACAGTTTACAATCATGTTCACATTGGAAATGTTAGACCATTAATAACATTTGATGTTTTATATCGTTATCTTGAAAAGACTGGCAAAAAGGTTAAATATATTCACAACATTACTGACGTGGATGACAAGATTATTAATGCTGCTATCCAGTCTGGAGTTTCAGAAAAAACTCTTGCAAACAAATATTTGTCTGCTTACAAAAATCTTTTTAATGTTCTCAATATTAAGAAAGTTAATATGCCAAAAGTTTCTGAACATATTGATGACATTATCAAATATATACAAAAGCAAATTAAAAATGGTTCTGCATATGTTTCTGATGGTGATGTTTATTTTAATATTCAAAAATTAAATAACTATGGACACATATCTCATAAGAATATTGATGAACTATTAGATGGAACAAGAAAAACAAATAAAGGAAATAAGAGATTTCCTTTAGATTTTGCTTTATGGAAGAAGACCGATGTAGGGATTAAATGAAAATCTCCTTGATCGCAAGGGCGTCCTGGATGACATACCGAATGTTGTGTTCTAATTAATTTGTTAGTTGGTGATCATGTAACAATTCATGGTGGTGGTGTAGATTTAAAATTCCCTCATCACGAAAACGAAAATGCACAAAACTATGCATTATTTAAAAGAGATATAGCAGATGTTTGAATGCATGTTGGACATGTTAATGTTAATGGCGTTAAGATGGCTAAATCGTTAGGCAACTATATCTTTGTAAAAGATATAGTAACTAAAGATAATGCTAATGGCTTAAGATGGTTCTTCTATAAAACAAGATATCAACATCCTATTAATTTTTCAAAACAATTATTAGAAGAAGCAAATAATGAAATTAATAGAATAGTTTCTTCTTTAGCTGTTGCCAAAACTTATTTGCTTGTAAACAAGAAATTTAAATTGATTAAGAAGGCATCTCTAAATAAAGATTTTAGCCAAGCGTTGAATGATGATTTAAATTTGCCAAATGCAATAACTTGTGTTTTATCTGAAGTTAAAGAGTTAAATTTAACTATTAGAACAAAAGATTGAAATAAAGCAAATGGTGTTTACAACACTATCACGCAAGAACTTGACATTCTTGGTATTGTTTGAAACAAATACAAACATAAATCTAATTTAAAACTAATAAGCAAATGGGCTAAGGCTGTAAAAGAGAAAAAATATGATGTTGCTGATGTAACTAGAAAGCAACTTCAAGCTAGGGGTTTGTTGTAATGCAAATAATTATTGGCAAAAAAGCAATTCTTGATGCTATTGAAAATAGAACTTTATTAAAAGCAACAATAAGCAACAAAGACAAAACTTTTTTTAATAAAGTTAAATCGTCAACAAAAGATGTAACGGTTTGCAATGACAAATCTTTTTATGACAAACTAACGCAACACACTAACCATCAGTTTGCTGTTGGGTATGTTGAAAACATACAAAGTGAAAATATTAATGATTTGTTTGACACTGTTTCTAATAAAAACTCATCATTGGTTTTAATGCTTGATGGTATTGAAGACCCACAAAACTTTGGTGCAATTATTAGATCAGCCGAATCTTTTGGTGTTGATGGTATTATCTACAAAAAAGATGGACAATGTCAGGTTACTCCAGCTGTAATTAAAGCTTCGGCTGGCGCTATTTCTAATGTTAAATTATTTAAAGTAACTAATTTAACTGATACCTTAAACAAATTTAAAGATCATGGTTATTGGGTTTATGCTAGTTGTTTAGACAAAGAAGCACACAAACTTAATGACATTAAATTCTCTGGAAAAGTTTTAATTGTTGTTGGCAATGAAAATAAAGGCATTTCTAATTTAGTATTAAAAAATGCAGACTTCAAAGTCTACATTGAATCAAGTGGCAAAACACAGTCATTAAATGCATCAGCAGCCACAGCAATCTTGTTATACAAGATTAAATCTTGTCTTAAATAAAAGGAAATATTGGATTTGGATCAGGTCGAGTTTTTCTGATAACTAGGAAACCAATAACAATAAATGCAATATAAGCAAGAATGATTAAGCTTAAGAATACACTATTAACACCAATAACTTGTCTTCTAGTTAAATATTTTTTAATAGGTTTTGAGTTTAAAACCAAATAAATGATTAAGAAAATTAGTTCAAACAAGAATAAAACCAGCTGCAACGCATTATAGAAGTCATCAAAACAATACATTGTATGATTAACATCTGTTGGGCTTAGAACAATTGAATAAGCAATATTACAAATAAATAATATTGTCAAGTTAAAACCACAACTTCCCGCTGTTGTGTTAATTGAAAGGTTATATTCCTTGCTTCTAGCCAAACTGATGATAGTTATTAGTTCTGGTAGAGAGGTTGCAATGCCTAAAAGCATTGATCTTCCAAAACTATCTTGCATTTCTCAATGTGTTGTTATAAGAGCATCAGAAGTGTCAGCCAAAACTAAAGAACACACTGTTAGTCCAACAGAGAAAAGTACAAAAATTAAAACAAGTGTTCCAATTGGCATTTTTGAAAACCAAAGGCCTTTTTGATTCGAAGGTTGAAGTTTAATTCTAGATGAGATGGAAGGATCAACTTTAATTTTTGCACCAGCAATCATAAAAACAATAGAAGCAACATAACTAAGCAAAATAAATATACTAAACAAATTAAAGCCATTTCAAACTAGTGGACTACGTCCTTTAATTAGTGATGTGACTCCGTCGCCATAAATAATACCATTGTTTTCAAATAGGCCTGCTAGGAGACAAAAAATAGCACCAACGACAATAAATGAAACTGTGAAAGTATTTATTTGAAAGGATTGTTTCTTAGAAAAAAGACTAACGCAAACCAACAACGATACGGCCAATGCAAAGATACAAAACATGTCCGAACCAATTGCATCGCCCAAAACGCCCGACGGTCCTGTAGGATTAATTTTTTGAGCATATGCCATTACACCCATGACGCCAGAAATTAATTCAGGTATTGAAGTAATAACACCCAATAAAAGACCACCAATGACACCGTCTGAAAGATGGGTTTTGTTTTTCATACAAACAGCAGATTTAGTCATGGCTGTTGCTAAGAAACCAACGGCAATAGCCATAACTATAAAAATGGATAATGCGGCAATAAAGTTAGTTTGAAAATAAGGAAACATTTTAAATAAGTTATATATATTATAGTTAGTTTTACTAAATAATTACCCAAACTACTTCTTTTTCTTTAATTCTTCTAATTCTTCTTGTTCATTTTGGGCAATTATTTGTTGAATATTCTTGTCATTTTGTGTAATAGATTGTTTTTTAAAAACAAAATAAAGAATTATTCATAGAATAATTTCAACAAAAACTAGACCAGCAAAAGTACCCAAAAAAATAAGCATCGCAAATTTGTTTTCTCTTATTTCTTTAGCTGTTCAACAAAAAGTAAAAATAAAAACTGTTAAAAAAACAACATAGCCAAATATCCTATTTACTTTTTGGGATTTAGATAAATCTTTTAAAGCTTGTCTAGGTTGCCTAATCATTTTAGTTTGTTGCTCTAATGTTTAATTTCTTAAGCAATTCACGATATTTTTCAATATCTTTATTCTTTAAATAGTTTAGTAAAGAACGTCTTTTAGAATTTTTTGCATAAAGAATTCTTTTAGAATTGAAATCTTTTGGGTTGTCTTTAAGATGTGATGTTAAAGTTGCGATCTCAGCAGTTAAAATAGCTATTTGAACTTCGGTATTTCCTGTATCTTTAGGATTTTTACCATATTCCTTAACTATTTCCTTTTTATAATCTTTAGTGATTGCCATATTCTTAATATGATCTCCTTATTAATTTTTCAACACATGTAATGTTATGACATTAACAGATAAAGCAATGCTGTTTTTGCTATAACGTGTTTGCTTTTAATTATAGGCAAAAAAATCAATTCTTTATATAATTAAATCGCTCATGGCGTTTATGGTGAAGTTGGCTAACACACCTGACTGTGACTCAGGCACTCGTGGGTTCAAGTCCCACTAAACGCCCCATTTATGATAAAAATCGTTTTAAATAACGGTTTTTTTCTTTTTCCTAATAATATCTATTAAAAAATAAAGCAACGCTTTATTTTAATGGCGCACCATGTTGGAGTTGAACCAGCAACCTTTAGATCCGAAGTCTAACGCTCTAATCCAATTGAGCTAATGGTGCAAAAATTTATATTTTCTTTAATCGCCGATCTAAATCAGCTTTTAAGTTAGTAAATCCTGATGGAGTAGGAATAACGTCCTTGTGTCGCTTAAGAAATTTAGGATGAATAGCTTTAAAAGATAAATTGTATTGTCCGTTGCCATCATCACCAATAACAAGAAAATCATATTTGTCAGTTTTATTAAAAAAGTTGTTTAGGTCACGAACTAAGTAATCAGAAACATTGGAAATGTGGCACAAACCAACATTACCATCAAAGGCAACTAAAACATATGTTTTAGCAATAGAAATAATTTTTCCTTTGATTATGGTTTTATTTACTTCGTAAGTGGTTGCTTGCATAAATTAATTATAAACTTCTAAGAATTAAGAGCGGATAAACTGTTTGTTTAATTCTTTTAAAAACTTTCCGATGATTTTCTTTCTTTTTGGATCTTTTTCTAGTTTATATTGCTCTTTTATGAGCAAAACAAAATCCTTATATATTTTTTGCATTTTTTTGTTGGTCATAAGAATACCTACATGATTAATTATAAGCGGACAAATAATTTTAAAACCTGACAGTTATATTAATAACCTATCTTATTGTTAAAAACAATAAGATATAATAGGCATATGTTAAAACTTTACTTTTCAGCAAAAATTGAAAATATTTATTGAAAAATCTACACCGAAAACGTCAATAAATCAATCTACTATTTTCCTTCTGAAACAAATAGCCAAAATGTTTTAATGAAGTTGGCTCAAACTAATTTATTTGAAATAGAAGAAACAGAAAAAATTAATGTTGTTGATGTGTCAGATTGAAAATTTTCTTCTAAACAGGTTCAGGCTGATTTAAAAGAACTAAACCAACTTAATGCAGATGTGATTTTAATTAATGTAACAAATTCTTTTAAAAACAAACTGTTTGATGAATTAAAAATATCAATTGTAAAAGTTGGAAATGTTACAAGAAAAAATAGAATTGATTTGGTTTCATATCTACTAAAAAAAGCAAAAATAAACTTAGATTATCAAACTAAAGAAGCTCTAGTTGATTTAATGCCTGATAGTGTTGGCTTCATTGAAAATGAAATTAACAAATTAAAGTTGTTGGGAAAAGATACTTATTCGTTTGATGATATTCAAAAAACTGTTTTTGATACAGGCGATACAACAATTTTTAAATTAATTGATTCATGGCTATCAGGAAATAAAAACAAGGCGGTTGCAGAATTAAATAATTTGTTGAGTGGCAATTTTGATATCTTAGAAATTGTGCCAATGTTTGCATACAAATTGGTACAAATTAAATTATTTTTGCAGGCCAAACAAGCTAGATGATCGTCTGAAATGATATTAAATCAATTAGCTATACCTTTTTGGTTGCAAAATAGTTATGCAAATTTAAAACCTTATGATAAAACACTTGACAAAATCAATGATATGATATCAAAATTGTATAATTTTGATATAAATATAAAGAAAAATAACACAAATAAAAAAGATTCTTCTGCTGTACCTTATGCGCAGTTAGTGAAGATATTATTCGAATAAATATGAGTAAATTAAACAAAGAGTTATATGTACAGCATGCTAAAAGATTGCAATTTATCTTAAATGATAGGTCGCCTTTTGCAGGATATGTAAAAAGAAATGATTTTGCGTTTGTTTTAAAAACACAATTAAATGTTCTTTCTGTTTTAGAGAAAAAGTTTTTAAAGTCTGGTGTTGAAAACAAATTTAAAGTTGATACATTAGTAAAAAAGTTTAATTCTCTATCTAAAAGTGATTTTAAAATTGACAAAAACTTTAAATTAGAAGATGATTCAGATTACATTGATAACATGAATTATCTTGTTACTTTTTGCAAAAACATTTTTAAAGTTGATATTGATGATGCAATAGAAGGAAAACATGTCAATGTTGCTGAACCAAAAGTTCAATTAAGGTCTGAAGAGCCAGTAAGCAATAGTGTGCCTTTTGGTATGAACCCAGGAATGTCTATGGGTGCTGAATTTATGGATCCTAGACAAAATCCTTTTGTCTTTGGACAAGCTTCTGCACAATTACAAAAAGAAATTTCTTCTGGTCAATTTTATAGATTTAATTCAAAACCAAAAGCTATTCCAATAATAAAATGAGTTGCTGTTATTTTAATTTTGTTATCTTGTATCGGTCTTGTTTTAATGGCAATATGTGCATTCTTAACAAACGGTATTACAGTTCAAGCAGAAGATGAAAAAGGTCCACTTGGAACAGTTACTGACGGTATTTTCTTTATTTTGTTTGCTGGATTAGGTATTTATAGTTGTGTTTCATTCTTTAAAACAATTTTTTCAAAAAACCCAAATGATAGATTTTATTTTGCTTGACCACTACTTTTAATTTTGATAATTGGAACAATCATGTCTGAGTTGTTTTCTTTAACAAGAGTATTCCCTTTAAGTTTCACTTATTTAGAAGAAGAGTCTACTGCATTGCAGGTTTTTGGAAAGAATGCTTGACGTTATTGTTGATTTATTAATATTGCTTTAACATGTGCCTCAATTGTTCCAATTGTTTTAGGATCTATTTTTAATCCAAAAGTTGATAGTGGTGCTATTGATAAAAGATTAAGTCAGATAATTGATAGTTTGTCTTCTTCTGGCTACGGTTTTCCTAAAAAAACTCCAGATAGTAACAAAGATTCTGGAAAAGATAAGAAAAAATAGATGAAAGCAATTAATGCTAAACAAGAAAGAGCAATAAGTGTTAAGAAATTTTTCTTCCCTTTTGCTCCAATAAAGACTTTTATGTCAGCAAGATTGCTTTTCTTGTTGGCTTTATTAATAGCATTAAGAATTGTTTTTAGTTTTATTTCTATCCCAATAGCACCATTTAGCTTATCAATTTCTATTGGTTGAATAGCTGTTATGGTTTTGGGATGATACTTTGGGCCGGTTGTTGGGTTGTTTGGTGGAATTATTACCGATACTTTAACTTTTTTTATCCATGGTGGTGTGTGATTTTGACTATATGCTATTCAAGAACCAATTGTTGGTTGTGTTGCTGGTTTAATTGGAAGTTTCTATAGATATAGAAAACAAAAAGAAAATAAACACATTATGACAGATTTAGTAATAAGCCAAATTGTTGTTTTGCTGTTTGCCGTTACAACATATGTGATAATTGTAATTTGGCTAAATCCAAATGCACATTTTCAAGGTTCAGATGCTCAATATAGTTTGTTTTATAGCATCTACAAATGAGTTGCTTTGTCTTTAATTTTAGTTTTTATGGTTATTTATGAAGTTATTTTTGGTTTAAATGTTAAAAACAAAATTTCAAATAAGAAATTCAATCAAACTCTTATTTTTACATACACAAGCTCATGTGTTGTCTTTCTTATTTTGCTATTTAGTTTCGCTTTAGGACCACTAACTGCAGTTGAATACTTTAAATTTATAAATGGTGGATTAACTCCTGAAAGTTTTTTAAAGTATGGTTCTATGTTCTATTTAATTCCAAGAGTTGCATTAGAATCTATTAAGGTTCCGGTTGAAATTACTGCCTTTTTTGGTGTTGTTTGCTTATTTGATAAAAAAATTATTTCCCTAATCAACAAGTCAAATTCTTCCTGAGAAGCAAAATAAGCCGTAGGCTTATTTTTTATATATAATTAAGAAAAATAAGAGAAAGGTGGTGAATTTATCTACATGCAAAAAGTAATCGTAAAAGATGGCGACTTAAATGAAGCCATGAAGAAATTTAGTAGAATCGCTGCTGAAACTCGTAAAGCTGCACAAGCTCATACATATTATTTAAGACCAGGTCTTAAAGCAAAAGAAAAATCTAAAAACGCTCAAAAAAGAAAATTCAAATAATCATGAAAAAGTTTTTTAAAACTCTTGGTTGGGCTTTATCATGAATTTTTGTTGCAATAGCTTTGGGATTTAATTTACTAACTATTTACAAAAGAGCAAAGAAATTTAAAAAGAATCCTAAGGAGTTGTTTCTAGAAGAAAGATTAAAACCAGTATATAAGGTTTTTAGAAAAGCACTTTACTTAAAACATATCGAAGTTGTTGCAAAAGATTTTGATAAACTCCCAGAAAAACCATTATTAGTAGTTGGAAATCACAAAGGGTCATTCGATCCCATTGCGATTTATGTTGGTTTATATGAATCTGGACATATGGGTTTAACTACTTTTATCGCTAAAGCAGAATTAAGTAGGAAAAAACCTGTAAGAAGAATAATGGAATTATTGGGTGGAATGTTTCTTCAAAGAGATAATGGAAGAAGCATTTATGAAACTTATTTAAAAGAAACTGAAAGAATTAAAGATGGTTATTCAGTTATTGTTTTCCCTGAAGGAACAAGAATTAAAAGAGATGAGTTTGGAGAATTTAAGCCGGCTGTATTAAAAGTCGCTTTGGAAAATTATATTGCTATTGCTCCTGTTGCTATTTATGGAACCTTAGATTCTAAATCTAAAAATAAAGATGGAAAACACGAAATCCATGTTAGAGCGCTTAAACCTGTACAACCAAATAGATATTTGAATACAAAGCAAGAATATCTAATGGAGTCAATTAAAGATGATATTAGAGAAGCTTATGAAAAACTAAAGGCGGAAGCAGGAAAATAAAATGATTTATTTAATTTGTGCACAAAATAAAGAAAAAGAATTGGTTGAAATTGCAAAACCAAAAATTTTAGAAACAAAATTATGAAATTATTTTTTAGAAATCACAAATCATAGAAATGTTTTGTACTCATACGACTTTTATAAATCGGCAATCAAACAAGTTTTACCAAATAGAGTAAACATTATTTTTACAGAACACAACAAAAAATCAATTCCACCAATCATGAATGCTATTGTGGAAAATAAAACACAGTTAGTTACATCCATCTACCAAGACAAAGTTGATGATATTTATATCATCGGCGATAAAAATTTAGTTGATATTTTTTATAAAGTTGCTGATTTTTTGATTGTTTACACAACTGATGAGTTGCCTTCTTGCGATCAATCTATTTTCGATGCAATTAACTTTTCACACTACAGCATTTTAAAAAAGGGTCAAACAAATGATCACACTGTAGAGTTTTATGTAAAGGTTAAAACTTCTTTAGGAATGTAACATGCAAGAACTCAAACTTAAATTATCTGATTATGATGGTCCAATGGATTTGCTATTAACGCTTGTTAGAGAAAACAAGATGGAAATAGAAAATCTTAATATTTTGACTGTTGCTGATCAATATTTAAAGTTTGTTTATGGCCAAAAAGATTTGGAAATTAATGTTGCTAGCGAATATTTATACACAGCCAGTTTATTAATTTGGTTGAAGTCTAAAACTATTTTAAGTTTTACTATTAAACTTTCTGAAGAAGAACAAAACCAAATTGATGCCGAAAGACAAAAATTGATTAACCAAATTTTACTTTATAAAAAATATCGTGATTTGGTTCCTAAACTAAGTAATTTTTATGAACAAAGAAAAAATATGTTTTCTAAAAAAGCTGATGATGTAGAGAAAGTAATCAAAAAAAATATTGACAAGAACATTTATTCTTTACCAAATCAAATTAATTTTTTAGCTTTGCAAAAAAGTTATGCTAAAGCTTATGAAAAATGAAAACTAAACTTGTTCAACAATCATAAGATTGTTGTTCAAGAAGTTTCTGCTGAAGAAGTAGAAAAAGAAATTGAACAAATTATTAAAAAATATCCAAAAAATAAAAGATATGCACTAAGTGATTTTTTTATGCTCATAGATGAATCCCATTTTTCTGATCAATATTTAGTAACTTGCTTTGTTTGTTTACTAGATTTAGCAAAAAATGGAATCATATCTTTAGCCCAAAATTCTTTTAATGATGAAATATATATTGAAATAAAATAGGAGTAGTATGAATCATAAATCTATTATCGAATCTATTCTTTATACAATGGGTGCAGAAGGTATTGAACTTTCTGCAATTAAAAAAGTATTAGATATTCCAACTAATGAAATCAAACAATATCTAAAAGATATTGCTACTAAAATGTCTAAAGATGAAGAATGTGGTCTTTGTGTAAAAGTTTTCGGTGATAAATATTATCTTTTAACAAAGGAATCTAATTTTAATGCTTTAGCTAAATTAGTTAATGTCAAAGCTAAAAATCCTTTAACTCCTGCTTTGTTAGAAACATTAGCTATTATTGCTTATAACCAACCATGTACAAGAACTAAGATAGAAGAAATTAGAAATATGGATCCATCTTTTGCAGTTGATAGATTAGTTGAACTAGGTTTAGTGGAAAATTTAGGTCGTGCAGAAACCCCAGGAAACCCATACTTGTATGGTGTAACTCAAAAGTTTTTTGAATTGTTTGGAATTAAGTCTTTAAAAGATCTTCCGCCTATTGAAGAAGTTGACTTTAACGTTAGTGATGAAGATTTAAATTTCTTTGATTCTTCTAGATAATATTATTTATTACTTACGTAGTAAGTAAAAGAAAAAAGCACGGTTGCCCTATATCTATAATATATAATATATAGCAAAACTCAAATAACGGAGAATGATAGAAATGAAAAATAATTTATCTTACACATCAGCTCAAATTAAAAAATTCACTCAAACTGAATGAGAAGAATTTAGAAAAATCCGTTGAGCTCAAAAACAAGAAACATACAACGATAAAAATAATATCCCTGAATGATTCTGACCAGCTCAAAAGGAAAAAGACAACGAAATTAGAAGAAAAGCATGAGCTAAAAAGTGTAATGCATACGCTCAATCTTCTACACCTGCTGAATGATTTATGCCTAACAAGAAAGAATATATTGAATTCTTGGAAAAAGTAGAAATTAGAAAACAAAAAATCAACGAAAGAAAAGCAGCAGCTAAATAATTTGCTATTTTAAGAAAAAGGACACCTAACGGTGTTCTTTTTATTTTACTTCAAAGTAGATTGCAACGTGTTTAAGCCCTGTGTGGCAAATGACAACTACTGGGAATGTTGTTTCGTCATATGGTTGGTTACCATAATGTGATTGATAATCTGATATGTATTGTTTAGCTAAACTATCATAACCTGGAGGAACAGCTAAGAATGTTCTTACAACTTTTGTGCCTGGATATTTTTCATTGTGATATCTATCAACAATTTGAAAGAATGATTCGTTGTTTTTTGCTTTATCAAAATTAGTTAGTCCATTACCATCAAACAAAATGATTGGATAAATTTTAAAGAGCTTAGCTAGTGCTGCTTTAATACCACTAACTCTTCCGCCTTTAGATAATTGAGTTAAATCTTCAACCATTAAGAAACCAAAACGCTTAGGTAATATTTGTGTATCTATAAAATTTTGAATGTTTGCTTCGTTACATTCATTATTTTTCAAGAAATCTTTGATTTCTTCAATTGTTCAAGCAAAACTAATTGTAATATCGCATGACATTGCAACACAAAGATTAGGGAAATCATCTTTTAGCATTTTTCAAGTGTTTAGGTTACTTGATAAATTTTTATGGATAGGTAAAACTACAACGTAATCGTATTGTGGGCACATCTCGCTGCAAACTTTTAGCATATCAGGCATTGCTGCTTGTGATGTTTTTACATCTGCATTTTGATTCAACAAAGCGTTTTGCAAATCAACAATGGAAAAATCTATGCCATCTTTGTAAGTTTTTATTTGATCGCCACTTTTAATTGTCACACCAAGCGGAACAACTTTAACATCATCAAATTGATTGTTCTTGATGTTGCTTGAAGAATCAACAATAAAACCAATTTTTTTGTTATTTAAGCCTATCATATTTAAAGTATAATTTTTTTAATATGCTTAACTTATTTTATCAAAAAAACACTCTTAATGATACATTAATTATTAATGTATCATTGGGTAAAACTGGTGAGATTAAAACCAATGGTGATATAGTTGTTGGTTATGACAATAATCAAATTAAATTTGTAAATATTTTAAATGCAAGTAAACATATACCTAATTTGAAAGATGGTTTATTGTTTCCAACTGATGATTTAGTTAAAAACATTGAAAAAGTTGTTGGAACCAATTTATCTTCATATTTTGACAACGGTTTTAGGGTTGGATATATTGAAAAATGTGAAGATATTAAGGGAACTCATTTGCATAAGTGTGTTGTTGACATCAAATCTAAAAAAATAGATGTAGTTTGTGGTGCCCCTAATTGTAAACAAGGTCTAAAAGTTGTTGTTGCAACAAATGGAACAATGTTACCTAGGGGCAAAGCAATTGTTGCCGGTTCGCTTTTGGGTTTTAAGTCTGAAGGTATGTTGTGTAGCTACCGTGAATTAAATATTTCTAAAGATTCAAAAGGTATTATTGAACTTGATAATTCCTTTTCTGTTGGTGATTATTTCAAAGAAGCATATGTAAATTTAAAATAAGTTTTTATTTACCGACGCAAAATGTAGCAAACAATTTGTCTAGGAAATCTAGGTCACCATTGCCAATTAACATATTTAAATCTTGATATGATTCATGCAAACTTTCAACTAATAAATCAATTGGTTTTTTATTTTTGGTTTGAGAAATAACTTTGTTAATACTATTAATTGCTTTTTGTAATGTTCCAATTTGGTCTGCTGTTTGCAAATAAGCCATGTCCGATTTTGCAAAATCTGATGAATATACTTTTTTAACAATTTGATCCATAAGAGTAGAAATTTTTGATTTCTTGCAAGAAAATAAGAAACCACTTGTTTTATTTTTTCTTTTTAAATCAGATTTGTTTAAGACAATAATATAGTTTTTATTTTTAATTTTTTGTATTAATGCCTTTTCATTTTTAGAAAGTGCTTTTGATGAATCTAAAACTAAAAGGATTAAATCAGCTTTGTTAAGTTGTTGATATGTTTTTTTGATACCTAAAGCTTCAATTACATTTGCTTTTGTTCTAATTCCGGCAGTATCAACAAAATTAAATGTTAAGTTTTTGTAATTAATTTTTCCTTCAACAATGTCTCTTGTTGTGCCGGGGATATTTGAAACTATTGCTTTATTTTCATGAATTAGTTTATTTAATAAACTAGATTTACCAACATTTGGTTCACCAATTAATGCAACATTAAAACCTTCATTAATTTTGTAACTTAGTTGTGAGAGTTCTAAAAGCTCATTCAATTTTTTATTTAATACTGTTAATCTACTAACAAGCGTTTTGTGATCAACATTATCAACGCCGTCATACTCTGGATAATCAATATTTACTTCTATAGTTCCAATTAATTTAAAAATTTCTTCCAAAAATGATTTTATTTTTTTAGTTAATTGGTTATTAACAGAGTTTTGGGCAACCATTAAAGCGTTTAGATTTGTTGCTCTAATTGAATTGTTAATTCCATTAGCATTTAACAAATCAATTTTTCCATTTAAAACTGCTCTTTGGGTAAATTCACCTCTTTTAGCATAGTGTGCACCAGCATTAATTAATAATTCAATTATTTTGCTTGCAATAAATACACCACCATGGCAATTAATTTCAATAATGTCTTCTCCTGTATATGATCTAGGAGCAACAAATTTCATAATTAAAACATCATCGATTGGTTTTTTGTTTGCATCTAGTATTGTGTTTCTTTCAATTTTATAACCTTCTTTAATTATTTTCTTCTTACAAACTTTATTAACTATTTTAAAAGCATCATCACCAGCAACTCTGATGATATGGATAGCGCAATTTAATGGGGCTGTAGCTAAAGCAACTATTGTTTTCATTATTTAGCTCCTAACAAATCAAAGATTTTACAAAAAACCAGTGTTTTATTTGTATTTAAATACAAATTGTCTTGAATATTAATTAATTCCATGGCCGATTTTTTATACATGTGTTTACAAATTTCTATAAACAAAGAGATTTGATCTTTATTCATTTTCTTAAAACTATTTAGACCATCTGTTGCAAAATTTAATTTTTGTTTAGAACCTAAGTTTTTAGCTAAATCAAAATATTCTTCAAACTCTGAATATCTTTTATCTAATTCGTCTAAATCAAAAAAACATTTCTTTGCTAAATTTTTAATTTCTATATCAGAAGATTTAGAAGATAAAATTTCATCAATCATTTCATCATCTTTATCTAGATAAATGCTATAGCATCTGCTTCTAATTGTTGGAATAATAGCATTAAAATTTCTTGTGGTAAAAACAGCATACACACCAACTGGTGGTTCTTCAATAAATTTTAAAAGACTATTAACTATTTCTTTTCTAGCATATTCAATGTTTTTTATCACATACACTCTAATGTTTTTTTCTTCAATTCCACTATTGTAAAAACGTTTAATGATAGAAGAAGAATAATCTTTTTTTAGGGTTTTCCCGTCGGCAATTTCTAAATCACAATATTGGTTTGCATCAATTTTCTTACATCAGATACATTTGTTACAACCGTGTTCATCACAAATTAGAAATTTTAAATATTTCTTCAAGAAAGCATCAAAGTTAGATAATGGTGCTTGCCTAACTATTAGTGCTTGCGGAATAGTTTTTTGATTAAAAAGATTATTTGCCATAATGCTTTGCAATTTTAGCATTAATGACTTTTAAAACATCAGCAACAACTTTTTCTAGTGTTTGGTTGCCATTAATGACTACAAACTCTTTACGATATCTTTTAATCATGTCTTGATAACCTTTATAAACTTTTTTGTGCATTGCTAAAGCTTCTCTATCTAGTCTGTTAAACTCTCTGGAAGAATTACTTCTAATTCTTTTTTGTGCTATTAGTGGATCTAACATAATAATAAAAGTTAAATCAGGTTTAATACCTTGAGTAGCATAAATGTTAATGTTTTTAATTGTTTCAAAACCTAAACCTCTAGCTACACCTTGATAAATAATTGATGAATGAACAAAACGGTCACAAAGAACAATGTTTCCGGCTTTAAGATTAGGTTTGATGAAGTCGCTTACATGTTGTGATCTACTTGCAGCAAACAAAAGGGCTTCAGTCATTGGAGTAATTTTGTATTCAAGTTTATTTAAAATAATGTTTCTAATATCTTCTGCAATGGCATTATTTTTACCGCCAGGTTCTCTTGTGGTAACAACTTTGTTAGGATATTTGCGTAGCAAAATACGACATATTTGGTGAATAACTGTCGTTTTGCCCGAACCATCAGGTCCTTCAAAAGTAATAAATAAACCTTTGTGTTTTTTATTTTTTCCAGTCGCCATGAGGTATTACCTTTAAGCCTCCCATGTATTTTTGCAATGCAGTTGGAATTAAAATACTTCCGTCAGCTTGTTGGTAGTTTTCTACTACTGCAGCTCACAATCTATCTATTGCAAGACCTGAACCGTTTAAAGTGTGAACATATTGGTTCTTACCATCTTTATCTTTAAATCTAAGTTTCATTCTTCTTGCTTGAAAATCTTCACAGTTTGAACAACTAGAAATTTCTTTATATGAGTTGTATGATGGCAATCATACTTCAATATCATAAGTTTTGCAACTGCCAAAACCCATATCACCTGTACAAAGAACAATTCTTCTATAAGGCAAGTTTAAATCTTCAAGTAATTTTTCTGCTTGTCTTGTCATATATTCGTGTTGTTCATATGAATTTTGTGGATTAGATAAAATAACCATCTCTGTTTTATAGAATTGGTGTTGTCTAATAACACCTTTAGTATCTTTACCAGCTGAACCAGCTTCAGATCTAAAACAACAAGTGTCAGCTGTAAATCTAATAGGTAATTTCTTTTCAGGAAGAATTTCATTAGAGAAATAGTTTGTTAATTGAACTTCTGCTGTTGGAGATAAATAATAACCATTAGTTAATTTAAATAAATCCTCTTCAAATTTAGGTAATTGTCCAGTTCCAGTTAAACTCTTTGAGTTTAAAATAACTGCTGGAAGCATTTCTTGAAATCCTGCATTAGAGTTTGAATCAAGTGTATATTGAATTAATGCTCTAATTAGTTTTGCGCCATATTTTGTATAGCAAGTAAATCTTGTTCCAGTAAGTTTAACTGCACGGTCAAAATCTACTAAACCATTTTCAACAGCTAAGTCTCAGTGGGCTTTAGCTTTAAATTTAAAATTTGTTGGTGTAGATCATTTTTTAATTTCTTTATTATCTGTTTCGTCTTTACCAGTAGGAACAGAATCATGAGGCAAATTAGGAATGCCAAGCATTTTTTCTTGAAGTTTAGTTTCAAGAGTTGAACTCTTTTTTTGCAATTCAGCCGAAGTTGTTTTGATCTTACCAACTTGCGACATTAGTTTCTTGGCTTCTTTTTCGTCTTTCTTGATTTTGGCTTGAGCAACTTGTTTACTAATGTTGTTTTTTTGCGCATTTAAATCTTCAAGTTTAGCTAAAGTTTTACGATATTGTTCGTCTAAATCAACAATTTCATCAATTAAAGGAAGTCAGCTTTGGCTTCTTCTTCCTAATTTAGCTTTAACGGTTTTTAATTCTTTACGAATTTTATTAATATCTAGCATGGCTATCTCTATAATTTATATATTTTTTATTATATAAAAAATACCTATTGCTTTTTATATAATATATCAATAACTATGAACAAGAAAATTTCTATTGAATTATCACAAGAAGAATATGATGCATTAATTAAAGCATTTGAGGCAGCAAAAAATTCTAAATTTATGCCTACAAAAGCCTTAAATATTGATGATTTTGTTAAAGAAATTGTCACTACTTTTGTTAAAGGTCCATCTCTTGATGCTCTTAAAAATTTAGATCCGAGTGAATTATTAAATGGTTTGGGTAATCTTGAGGATTTAAAAGAACTTTTTGGTGGTATGGTTAATAAAAAAGAAACAAAACAAGAAGTTAAAAAGGATGAGGTTCCTGATGAGCAAAAATACAAAAGCTAATCTAACTCTTGTTTTTTCTATAAATAAAAAGAATGCAACCCTTGAAAAAGCGTTGGATTCTATTAAAAGACAAACAGACAAAAGCTTTAACATAATTTTTGCTTTATCTGGTGCTTCGTATGCTGATAAGGAAACATTAAGTAAATTTGATTTCTCTGACGCAGATGATGTTCAACATATTGTTTTCTCTGAAAGTTTAGGTGACAGTTATGTTTTTAATTATTGTTTGCCAAAAATAAAAACTAAATACTTTTACATGTTTGATTCAAACGTTATTTTGAATCCGGATTTTATTTCAACAATAAACAAGTTTATTGAAAAACATACTTCAGCTGATGTTATTAGTTTTTATGGTGTACCAAACTATTACATCAAAGATGAATTTGTTAATGTAAAAACTTTATCTGACGATTTTTGCATTAGACCACTATTGTTTTTTGATAACAAAGTTTTAAGTAAAGAATATATAGAAAAAAATAAACTATTTAAACCGTTATTCAAACAATATCCAGTACATTTTTATATTTCGTTATTTAAAAATAATCCAAAATGATATTCAATTGGTAGACAAATTTGTTTTGGTTCAAGCAAAAAGACTTACCAATTTAATGTAATGGATTTGTTTGAAGAATGTGAAGAAATAACAAAGTTATTAAAAGAAAAACCTTTCAGTGAACACAAAGATGAAATTGAATACATGGTTTTAATTGGTTTAACAAGAAACTTTGTTTACACATTCTTTGAAATTAATAAGGGTAGATTCTTAACTCTTAAGAGTATGCTAAATAGAGTTGAATCTTTTTTAAGTACTAATTTCCCTAAATGGCGTGATAACAAATGATTACACTCAAAAAAGAATCTTAATGACAAAGAATATTTAAATTATGTAAAAGATTTTAAACCTAGATTACTTCATGTCCTAAAATCTCTTCACTCAAGGAGTTTTAAAGTTAGAGCTAATGTTGACGGCAAATAAAAAAGCAGCAGATATGGTTAGATATCCTTTAGCTTCAGCAGCTAGAAGAATCTTTACTAAGATATTAGATACCTTATTTTTGTCACTAATGATATTTGCAATTGGTTTAGCAATATTTTCAACTGAACCCGGTTTTGACTGATATCAAATTCAGGCAGCTGAACCTTGAAGATATGCTACTTTTGTTCTTTGTATGGTTGTTTTATACTTTGGATTAATGTTATTTTTGCCAAGACTAACTGGTTGAACGCTAGCAATGAAATTATTAAGAACAAAATACGTAAACGTTTTACCTTTAAGTAATTTCACTATAAATATTTTTAAACACGAGTTATTTATCTGAGAAATAATGTGTTTTATTAGTTTTGTTTTAGGAATAACACTTAGTTTGTTACCAAAAGAGTCTGCAGTTTCTATGTTATATGGTGTAATGTCAATTAAACCAGCAGCAGAAATTGCTGATTGAGCAAGTTATTATGGTGGTTTTGTATTTGCTGCTTTCTATTATGTAAGCATAATAATGCTTATTGTTGTATTTATTGGTGTTTGTCTTAAAAATAAAAAACCTGCATTCCATGATAAATTCAGTAATGTTGTTGTAATCTATTTAAACCCAACCAACATTCCTGACAAAAATGCAAATTTAAAGAAATCTAGAAGTAGAAGAATCAATTACGGTATTCCTGGCGAAATTAATGCTGGATCATTTGAAGAAACAGATAATTTGGGGTAAACAATGGATTTATCTGGATTAAATGATCACCAATTAGAGGCCGTTAAATCAACACAAGGTCCAACCCTAGTTATTGCTGGTGCAGGAACTGGAAAAACAACAGTTTTAACAAAAAGAATTGCTTATTTAATATCTGAATTAGGAATTAATCCTAATCGAATTCTAGCTTTTACCTTCACTAACAAGGCTGCTGAAGAAATGAGAAATAGAATTAACAAAATAATTCCTCATTGTAATGCTAAATGAATTAAAACTTATCACTCTACTTGTCTAAGTATTTTAAAAGAAGATATAGATAAGTTGGGTTGAGATAAAAACTTTTCTATTATCGATGATGATGATCAAGAAGCTTTAATAAAAACGATTATCAAAGATAATCGTTTAAATACTAAAGTTAAGGCAAGTAAATTTGCTAGCATTATTAACAGAATCAAGTTAGATGATATTGATTTTGCTGAGCATAGTAAGTATGATTTAGTAAGAATGTTTGAAGTGCCAGACCAATATGATGTTGACGCAGCTCAAATAATCTTTAATTTGTATTCAAAACGTTTAAAAGCAAGCAATCAAGTTGACTTTTCAGACTTAATTAATTTTGTTCATAAACTATTTAAAGAACATGAAGATGTAAGAATTAAATGAAGAGATAGATTTGATTATTTATTAATTGATGAATTTCAAGATACAAACTTAAAACAATTTGAAATTATTAAATTTATCGCTAATGAACAAGATAATGTTTTTGCTGTTGGCGATCCAAATCAAACAATTTACACATGGCGTGGTGCATATCCTGAAATTTTTGATGATTTCTACAATCATTTTAAACATACAAAAGTAATTAAACTGGATTTGAACTACCGTTCTACTGCTGATATTTTAAAAGCAGCAAACAATTTGATTTCTAATAATAGAAATAATTTTGAAAACACATTAATCCCAATGAATAGAACCGAAGCAGAAGTAAATGTTTATGTCGGTGCATATCATGATGATGAAGCAAACTTTATTTGTAGAACAATTAATAGCTTTGTTAAGACATATAAGAAGAAATATGATGAAATACTAATCTTGTATCGAGCAAATTATTGTTCTAAGTTAATAGAAGAAAAATTAATGGTTAATGGTATTCCGTATATTGTTTTTGGTTCTGTTAATTTCTATCAAAGAAAAGAAATCAAAGATTTAATAAGTTTTTTAAAGATGGTTTATAAACCAGATGATATGGCAGCAATGCGTATTATTAATGTGCCAAGACGAGCAATAGGCATAGATACAGTAAGTGATGTTTCTGCTTGAGCTTCAAAAAATAATAAAACTTTTGTTTATGCTATCCACCATATTGATGAAGTTGAAGATATTTCAGACGGAGCAAAAATCAAAATTAAAAAGTTTTGCGAACTAATAGAAGACCTAAAAGAAAAAGTTGAAAAAAACGGTTTAAGGAAGGCTATTCCAACTTTGTTGGATGAGCTTAAATATATTCAATATCTAGAAGAATCTGAAACAGATATTGAAGATAGAAAAGACAATATTGATGAACTAGATCGAGCTATTAATGAATTTGTAAATAAAAATCCAAATGGGACAATCATTGATTATTTAAATGAAATTAGTTTATATACTTCTGCCGAAAAAACAAGAAAAATAGATACGCCATCTGTTCATTTAATGACTGTTCACATGGCCAAAGGAAAAGAATATGATACAGTCTTTATTTTCAACTTCAATGAAGGTGTAATTCCTTCTCCTAATGCTTTGCTTGATAAAGCTGGTTTAGAAGAAGAAAGACGAATTGCTTATGTAGCAATGACAAGAGCAATTAATAACTTAGTTATTACATGTACTAAAGATAACTCTTGGTCTTATTCAAGATATAGAAGTTTTGAACCTTCAAGATTTTTGAAAGAAATAAGACATTATAAAAATGCTTTAAGTAAAACTCAATCAGTGTCTGACCGAGATTTGGAGTGATATGATTCAAATATAAAAGTTGAAGCATTTGAACCAAAAATAGATTTATCCAAAGTTTATACAAACACATATCAATTTAAAGTTGGAGATGTGGTTGTTCACACCGTTTTTGGTTCAGGCGTAATAACTGCTATTAATGGTGAACTGCTAGATATTGTTTTTAAAAGACCATATGGAAAAAAGACTATAGTTGCTTCTCACAATGCTCTAAAGAGAGTAATGAGCTAATATATAATAAATAGATATGAAAATATTATTTATAGGAGATATTTTTGCCAAAGCCGGCCGCAAAGCCGTAATTGAAAATGTGGCAAAAATAAGAAAAAGCCAAAAAATCGATTTAGTTATTGCTAATGCTGAAAATGCTAGTCATGGCAGAAGCTTAACTAAATCTAATTATGACGATCTTATAAATGCTGGTGTAGATGTGATTACCATGGGTAATCACACATGAGATATACCTGAATTTTATGCTTATGCAAGTCAAGCCGACATTGTTAGACCTTTTAATGTAAAAAAAGGTAGTAAAGAAGACAAATGTGGTGTAGGCACAATTGTTTGTGAAATAGGTGGAAAAAAAGTACAAATTACTAACTTATTATCACAACAATGTAGTACTAAAAATGCAACAGTTACAAACCCTTTTAAAGCTATGGAATGAATATTAAAAAACTGTCCTAAAGCAGATATACATATTGTTGATTTTCACGCTGAAACTACCTCTGAAAAGAAGGCATTTTTATATGCTTTTGCTTCCAAAGTTGAACTTATTGTTGGCACACACACTCATGTACAAACGGCTGATGAACAAATTTATAAAAATACAGCTTTTATCACTGATTTAGGTATGTGCGGAGCAAAAGAATCCATTATTGGTGCAAAACCAGATGAAATTGTAGAAATGTTTAAGGGAAACAGGCCAAGGTTTCATCTCGAGCCTGGCAAAGGCCAATACCAATTTAACTCAGTTATTGTTGATTTTGACAATAAGACTAATAAACCAAAGAAAATCTGGCGTTATAACATTAACAATAACTAAGTTATTGACTGCCTGTTAGTGGAGCGATTAACACGTCACACTCTCAATGTGAAGATCATGGGTTTAAATCCCATACAGGCAACCATAGGGGTTTAGTTCAATGGCAGAATAGGAGTCTCCAAAACTTTTGATGTGGGTTCAATTCCTACAACCCCTGCCAAAATAAAAAAGAGTTTTACTCTTTTTTTATTTTAAAATGCATATAATGATTGTATAAAAAATACCTCAAAACCTATGTGGTTTTCTTGTGGATAAAATGAGGGTTGTTCGTTTCCCCTATAGAAAACCGACAATATAACAGATTAAAAATCCCACATTTAATGTGGGATTTTTATTTTTTTATATATAATCGTTGTATAGATTTAATAGGGTATGGGAATACAACTTATTAAAAGAAATAAAATTCACTATCTAAACAAATGACCAAGCAATAACTAGCTTGGTGTTTTTTGTTGTTAGTCTAGCACAAGGGGTATAAAAATATGAAAATCAACGGAATAAATAAAGCACTATTTACTGCAGCAATTGCTGTTCCATTTACTACAATGCCGCTAGTAAGTTGTAACAAAAAAATTGATGATGCATGCCACTTATTAACGATTAACGACTTACATGGTGCTGCTGTTGGATTTGGTGATAAAGAATATCCTCTAAATGTTTCTGCTAAAAACCCCGGCGTTGAAAGACTAGCTAACTTTTTAACTGATTTTAGGGAATCTCACCCAAACACAATGTTTTTATCTGGCGGTGATGCTAACTCTGGAGACTGTTTCTCAACAGCCACACACGGTGCAACCATGTATCCATTATTAAGTGCTATGGATATGGTTTATTCTGCTGTTGGAAACCATGAATTTGAATGAGGCATAGATGGGTACTTAGAAGACTCTGAACATAGTGGAAACCCCGGAAAATTTGACGCATGAGCAAAGACTGACAAAACTGAGGGAAAATATTTTGTTACTTCTAACATCCTTAATGGCCATGTTGATCCAAAGAAAGAATGAAGTCTTGAAGGCGAGGCCTACTTTGAAAGTGACTATGAGTTATGAGCAACAAACAGAGTTAAATGGGCTGACCCATATAAGATAATTAATATTGATGGCAAACATAAGATATGTTTAATTGGTTTAACAACAACGGCCGCGGCAGGTGACCCAAACCCAGAAAAAACTAAAGATTTATCATTTATTGATTACGTTGCTTCTGTTAATTATGCTAGGCATGCGGCAAGACTTAATTTGGGTGAGGATGAATTTAATAAAATTGATGCATTTGTTTTATTAACTCACACTGGTTCTGATTTTACTAAAGAGGGTGTGGTTGGTGAAAGTGCTGAAATCGCAAAGAAGCTAAATGTTAGGGTTGATGCTATTCTTTCCGCTCACACACACAAAGAAGGTGTTGGTGTAATTCGCAATGAAAAATTGGGTAACAACATATGAATTGGGCAAGGAAATACTGCTGGTCGAGCCATATTAGACACACGATTGCAATTTGATGATACTAGGTCTGAAGGACAACGTTTATCTGGTGTTTCAATGGCAATATACCACGCACCGATCAATATTGGTAATGATCCTTCTAAACCAAATATTGACATTGCTGAAAGTGAATTAAATAATTTAAGAGCAAAAGCTTCAACATTGGCTGAAGATAGTCCTTTAGCTATGACTGTTAAAGAATATGCAACACAAAGAAATGAGCTTATTGAAAAATTTAAAGAAAAAGTTGGCAAAGGTATAACTGCCGGTGAAAAATATCCTGCTTGTGAACACAAAGAAGCTTTGGGACACCAATATATTTGACCATCTGATTACTCAGATGATCCATCAAAAGAATATTATATGGTTGAAGAAATGGGTGCTTGAGCGTGCTATGCAATGATAAAGGGCATGGTAGAAATAGAAAAGTCATATGGAATGCCAGAAATTGTTCCTTCAGTGGGTTTGATTAATTTTGACTCTATTACTCAACAATTCTTATTAAGTGAAGAGCAAGACAGCAGACCAATAACTTATGGTGATCTTTTCCAATTACAAACATATGAAAATCCAATGTATATAGGTTATCTAACTATTGGACAAATATGTAATCTAATTAATTACATGTTGGCTGGAGAAGCGGTGTTTGATTATGAGACAAAACCTTCATATTGTGATAATAAAGATCTAGATGTGGACTTTATAACTCATAAATCTTATGGAATAGAGGGGGGTATTGATGACGGATATGTTTGCGCTCCACCTCAATTTTGAGGAGTTAAATTCCAAACTAGGTCAGATCCAAAGTTTGATGATAAGGGCAGAGTTATTAGAAACTACTCTTTAGATTTTGTTAAAGATGACGACGGTTGATGACCAAGATTATGACTTTATGATGTCAATTCTAACGGTTGTAATTTGGAAGACCCAGACACTTGGGTGTCTGCAAAAGATTTGTGAGAAAAATATAATCGTGATTATTATCATGCCTTCCCATTCACAATTAACAAATTTACATATGATGGAAATAACCATCAATTAGTTATGATGCAAAAATACATGAAGTGAAACGAAGCTTCAAACCCAAGCAAATATCCAATTTTAAGTTTTGGTGAGTTCTCAAGAGATGCTATTATGAAATACTGTGAGTCAATTAAAGAAATAGCAAGTGTAGACTTCACTAAAGAATGAGCTCACAAACTAGCTGAGTTCCCTGAAAATCCATAGATTATTTTCTTCTACTTTTAGTTTTATAAGTTCCACACTTATTGTTTATAAGTTGTTTTAATCTACTAATAAGACGTTTAACCATTACGTCTTGATATTCTTTATCAAATGTTCCTTTTTCGGCGTGTTTTAATCTGTTTTCAAGTAGCTTAATCATTTTTTCAAAGCTAAAATTAGAAACAAAAATAATTGGTTTTTCTGTTTCACAACGAAAGTTGAGAATAATCAAAAGGAAATTTAAATAGAACCAGGGTGAAGTATATTCAGCACCAAAATCATCTAAAACTAGAATGTCTGCAGCACAACATTTATCGATAAGCTCTTTATTAGCAATGCTGCTTTCAGAAAAATTTTCTCGCATTTGTCTAACAAGTTCAGGGACAAAAACATAAGAAACAGTGCGATCATTTAAACTTATCATATCATTGCAATAGCTAATCATTTTATGTGTTTTGCCTATGCCTACATCACCAAAGAAATAGAAGCCAACAAGTTCATTAGATTTGATGGAATTTAAAAGGTAATTATTTACTTTTTGTTCATCTGGTTCAACAGCAAATTCTTTTTTATCTTTTGTAAGAGATAAGGATAATTTGCTTTTAGCAAACTGTCTCACTAAATAATTAGTATGCAATCTTTTTTTATAACAGTTTCTAGCTTTTAAAACAATTTCACCAGTAACTTCATCGCGAGTTAAAAAATTATGAATAAAACTGGCATTAATACATTGATCTGGCGGTAGTGCTTCGCAATTTACTTCTTGCATATAAATCTCTTTGCATATATTTCCCCATTTTTTCTTTTCTTGTTCAGTCATATCTAACTGTTTGAATGGTTTATAGGCAAAAACTTTGTCCATGTCTATGGTTTTTGTTTGTTTTTTAACCATAACTAGACACTTTCTAATACTGTTTCTTCTACTTCGCAAGAAGCAGTATTACCAACTAAGGCTTTCTTAAAATGGTTAATTACTTGAGAACAATCATTTAATCCTAAACCATTAATGCTGTTAGCGGCTTTAGTAATGTATTTTCTATTTAATTTACCATTAGTTTTAAATAAACTGAAGTCAATAAGAACATTAATAAGTTCATCTTTTAAGTGATATTTGGTTCTTAAAACAGTAATAGTGTTTCTTTCTTCTTTATTTAGATATCTCTTAAATATAGAAGAAAGATATAGTTCAGGGTTACAAACTTTATAGTCATTTATTATCTTGTCTTCTTCTTGTTGGTTCAATTGACCATAGAAAACTCTAGAATCTCTAGTTATTTCAGCAAAAGAAACGTTAACTTTACCATTAATTAAACGATTAATGTTATGAATTAGGATATTAGCATTTGTTTGGCTATATCCATTAATATCACTTATAGAATCATAGATTACCATTTCTATATCATGTAATGATAATTGATATTTCATATATACATCTTGAATGATTTTCTTACATTCATCATCAATAACTATTGGTAGAGATGTTGTTTTTTGAATATTTTTATACAAATTATCAAAATCTACTGTACTTACATCCTTTAAATTAGCTGTATCAAACACTTTTTCAAAGCTAGTTGTCACTTCAATAGCTTCTAAAAGTTGTTGTTCAGGCATAAATTTGTATTCTAGGTATTCAAAATTAACTGTTCCTATTTGGTTAATTAATAAAGTTTTAAATTTGGGGTTAGCAATAAAAGCTTCATAGTCTAAACATGAATTTAATACTAAGATAAAGACTCTGTCTTTATTTGCATTAGTAGAAATATATGTAGAAATAAGACCAATTGCTTCTAATTTCTCTTTTGCTGAATTTAAATCGTCAGTTGTTGTATTTAATTGACGACAAATTAGATTTGAATTGAAAGTTAGATCACAATTTTTAGTATTTGCTTCTACCATGTTGTTCAATAACATATAGAAGTTAGTAGCGGTTTGTCCAATAATAGGTAAATATAGGTCGTATAAAGAAGTTAGGTTAAGTCTATAATCGCTTGATTTTTTGGCATTAAAGAAAAATGCTTGTGACATAGCCCAACCCCCTACTTTTTTGTGTATTTTTTCTGATCTTCCAGAAAGCTAATTTCTTAGATCACAAACATTATTACAAATTAGATTAAAAATGAACAAATTTTTAAAATATTTTTTTTCAAAATGTTTTTGCTTTTACAGTTATTCACAAAGATATCCACACAAATTTTAGTATGACGACAATACGATTTATCTATATTAAATATAGAATGGTTAGTTTTTTTAACTTTGTCCACAAAAATTGTGGGAATCTTTTTTAAGTAAAAGAATTTTTTATTTTGGTGGTTTTCTTTCCAATTTTTGTCAGAAAATACCAAAATTATTTTATCGAAACAATTTGCAAAATCTTGAGGATAAAAAATGTATGTTCCTAGCTCGATAAACCAGTTTTTTTTCTTATCTAGTTTTATAATGGCTTTTCTTATAAGAGGATTGATTAATTTATTAAGCTTTTTTAAAGCATTTTTATTAGTAAATACAAGTTTACCCAAAGCAGGACGATTTACTTCTTTTTTGGTGACAAATTTATTACCAAAATGCTTCTTAATTAGCTTATATCCAGGTTTATTTGCTTGATAAAGTTGTCTTACATACTTATCAGCAACTCAAGTGTTGTAACCTGCATCTTTTATGTAATTAATAGCTGTTGTTTTGCCTGAACAAGGTTTTCCGGTAATACAAATTTTCATATTAATGATTATAGTTTGTTTTATCACCAACAAAATAGAGATAAATATTAACTTTATTAATATTACTTTCCTTTATAATAAAACAACAGGAGAAAAAAATAATGAAAAATAAAAAAAGTATTTCCACTAAAGGTGGATATAGAATTGAACACGACTCATTAGGTGAAATGAAGGTTCCTTCATGAGCTTATTGAGGTGCTCAAACTCAAAGAAGTACACAAAACTTTAAAATTGCAGATCAAATTGTTAGTTTAGATTTAATTCATGCTTTTGGTGCTGTTAAACATGCAGCTGCAACAGCTAATGAAAAATGTGGTAAATTAGACCACAAACGTGCATCTTTAATTAGAAAAGCATGTGAAGAAGTGATGGCTGGTAAACTAGATGATCACTTCCCAACAAATGCTTATCAAGCTGGTGCTGGTACACAAACTAACATGAATGTTAACGAAGTTGTTGCTAGAAGAGCAAGTCATTTAGCTGGTAAAAAAGGTTTTGTTCATGAAAATGACCACGTTAATATGTCTCAATCTACAAACGATGCATATCCAACTTCTGCTAACTTATGTGCAATTTACTTAGTTGAAAATAAATTACTACCTGCATTAGATGGTTTAATTGCTACTTACAAAAAACTAGAAAAGAAACACATGCACCTAGTTAAATTAGGTAGAACTCACATTCAAGATGCTGTGCCTATTACATTTGGTCAAGAAGTATCTGGATGAAGATTTGCTTGTGAAAATGCAAGAGGAATGATTGTTAAATCTCTTGATTCATTGTACTATTGTACAATGGGTGCAACAGCTGTTGGTACTGGTTCTACTTGCCCTTTGAAAAAAGGTTATGCAAAATATTGTTGTGATGCACTAAACAAAGTTTTAGCTCACAATAAACACTACCGTGTTGCAAGAAAATTCAAAGTTGTTCCAAACTTATTCTATTCAACATGATCTAAAGATGCTTTAGTATTTGTTCATGGTGCAATTAAAGCTTTAGCTATGAACTTATACAAAATTTCAATGGACGTTAGATTCTTAGCGTCTGGTCCAAGATCTGGTTTTGGAGAAATTAATATCCCGCAAAACGAACCAGGAAGTTCAATCATGCCAGGAAAAGTAAACCCTACACAATGTGAAGGTATGTCAATGATGTGTGTTGATGTTGTTGGTAGAGACCTTGTTGTTGCATGACTTGGTGGTGGTGCTAACTTCGAACTTAATACATTTGGTACAATCCAATTTGCTAACTTTGTTAACTCTGTTAACTACTTTGCAAACTACATTAACTCATTCAACAAAAACTGTTGTGCTGGTATTACAGTTAACCCAAGCAAGATGAAACATTATGTTGATAACTCATTAATGTTAGTTACTGCATTAAAAGATGTTATTGGTTACCACAAATCAGCAGAAATTGCTTTATATGCTCAAAGACATAACTTAACATTAAAGCAAGCTGCTCATAAATTAGGCTACATTTCAGAAAAAGACTACGACAAATATGTAGACCCTAAAAAAATGTGTTTTAACTAAAAAAGACATATAATTTCATTAACGCGTTCACTACTTTAGTAGTGGACGTTTTTAATTAAATAATTTTCAAAGAAAATTATTTATATAATAATAACAATATGAAAAAATATAAATTAATGAGCCCGGTTTTGGCTACCGCGACCGTTATGGCTCCTGCTAGTTGTATAACATCATGTAGTAATGTGTATGATGAAATGGCTTCACTTATTCAAGAAGACATTCTTGACATATTTGCTGACTTTTCTTCGGGTGATATGGATACAATGCATAAACCTTGTCACAGAAGAACGTTTGCGTGTGGTGATATTTTTAAATATATACAAGACAAAATGGCAACAAATGGTTATAGGGAACCTTCTGGTTATGATAAGTGAACAGATATTCCTGAGGTTAAGGCAGAACAAGAAAAGATTGGAGCTGCTAGTGAAAGCTATGGAAATATTTGATATGACATTGAACCAACGGTTGGGTGTGAAAGATGAACACCAATTATGATTCAAAGTCATTATGATATGACTTTACAATTTGATTCAAGTAAAGAAAGTGCGGCCGCATATTGACAACAATATGGAGTTGAATACAAGATAGATTATGAAAATGAAACAATGTGAACTGAAAGTTTACATTCTGGTGGTCCCGGACAAAACTATATGTCTTTGGGTGCTGATGGTGGTATTGGTATTGCATTTATGCTTACATTAGCTCAAAGCAATATTAATTCTATGTTTAGACACGGCCCAATTAGGTTAATGTTTACGGCCGACGAGGGAGGACCTACCGAACATTTCCAAACGGGAGCACATTTATTGGTGCAAGATGATAAGGTGCCGGATGAAGATGGAAAGGGATATTGAACTAATCCTAAAACAAAAGAAGTAACCGAAATAATTGATTTTAAAGATTCTGAAAGACCATTTGTTCATAAATTAAGTCGAACAGGTCAATTAGTTTCATACCTAGATATTGTTAGTGTGGCTGCTCTAAATGCTAAATATATTTATCAATCTGCTGCTGGAATACATGAGTGTGTAATATCACATGTTTTTAATGAAAATGATAATGTTTTTGAAATTGTTAGACAAGAAGGGGACAAGCGTTTTTTTAAAATAACTGTTTCCGGTTTATATGGGGGACATTCAGCTGAAGATATTAATGATGGTATAGCTAATGCCCTAGATCTTTTATTTGAAACTGTTGCTGATGATGATAGTATAGAAATTATTTCTGTCGCGTCTGGTGACAACCCTTATAGAATACCAAATGAAGCAACCATTCGTTTTGCTTCTACTAAAACTCTAGGCCAATGACAAGCGATGTGTGATACTAAAAGAGATGAATTCAAAAGAGATTGAAAAGTTGATGGAGAAAGAATTAAGGTTGATGTTCAAGCTTTAGGGCCTGTGGGTCCTGCACCTGCAATAATAAATGAGAAAAGCAAACAACTTGTTTATTTTATTAATAAATTGTACTATGGTCCACAAATTTGGTATGATCCATCACACAAAGAAGTTGAAACAAGTGTAAATTTTTGTCCATTAACTATAACAACATATGATAGCGAAAACCCAAAAATGAATTTTGATTTTCATATAACTTGCCGCTCTGGTACACAAAGTAATTTGTCTTATTTTTCTAATATAGTACATGGGTGAATTGCTGAATGCGTGCCTTGGTTGGGAACTTCTCTTGTACATATTGAAACGGCGGTTTGACAAAAAGAACAATACAACCCGATTGTTGATCTTATGTACGAAGCATATAAAGTAAATAAAAATAATGCTGAGTTAAAGAATTGCCATGGTTGGTTTGAAATTGCTTGTTTATCTGAAATAACTATTCCAGGTAAAGCGCCACACCTTGTTTGTGTTGGTCCTACAATTTATGATGCACACACTAATTTAGAGACACTTTATTTTGATTCAATGGCTCCTTTTATTAAGGGAATATTGTACACATTTACGCACGCTAACACTTTGTAGGAAACATATGAAACAAAAAATTATTAATAAAATTGTAATTCCGTGTGCTATTGTGCCTTTATGCACAGCCACTTTTATTTCATGCGGCGCAAAAACCTCTGGAGATGCACCATATGAAAAAATGGCTAAGATTTTGTGTGAAGATGTTAAAAATGAATTTATATCTCTTTCAACTGCAAAAAGCGGCGAGACGGAATTTTGAAAGCATCATAGGTCTACTTTTAATACTGAGCCATTCATAACTCACTATTTAAAACCAAGAATAGAAGAAATATTTGAAGAAAATGGCAAACAAAAACCAACTTTTGTTGATATTGCATATAATCCTGGAGCAGGGCACGAAGCAGATAGGATTGGTTATAATTTCTATTTTGACATACCAGCCAATAATTTAGGGGCTGAGTTGCCTCCTATATTGATTCAATGCCACACTGATATGGTCTGAAAATATGACACATCCCAAAATCCTGAAGCTTCGGACGCTCCTGGTATTAATATTACTCAAAATTGGGCTAATAACACCTTTTATACTGAACCTGTTAGACAAGAAGGCGGTGGCATTCTTTATGGAAAAACAACACTTGGAGCAGACAATGGCATAGGAATAGCAACCGCGCTTGCTCTATGTATACATTCAGACGAATTCAACCACGGTGTTATTAGATGTTTATTTACAACCGATGAAGAAGACGGACCTTCGGGTGCTAGTGCAATAAAAGAAAGGCCTGACGTTTTCCTTGCTAATGGAGAACTAATAAACTATTGTTTAAATATAGATTTGGAAGATAATCATATTATGGCTAGATCTTGTGGTGGAACACAAACAGCACTATGAAAATTAACTTATAGTGGTGAAGATGAATTTAAATCTGGCTGTAAATTACTTCCGTTAAAGTATTACTATAGTAATTCAGGCCATATTTACAAATTAGATGTAACGGGTTTGTTAGGTGGACATAGTGGTTTGGATATCAACAAAAACAGACTTAATGCTCCAAAATTTGCTGCTCAAATTTTGTCTTCTATTAATTGAAATGGTTTGCTAAGATTGGTAAGTTTTACTACTAATGGTGATGAAAGTGAGACTCTTCATTATTCAAGTATTCCAACTCAAGCACATGTGGTTTTTGCTACTAATTTAGAAAAAAGAGACGTAGAACCAATTGTCCAGGCGTGTTTTAATTCTGCTAGAAGTGAGCATCCGTCTGAAAACAAAATAGAGTTTAAGTTGTCTGAGGTAGATAAAATAGCAAAAAAAGAAGATATCAATCTAGTTACTGTGATGGGTAGATACGATACAAACCAATTTATAAGGTTTTTATCTGAAACATTAGTTTTCGGACCAATTAGTTTTCTTGAATCTGGCGCTATACAAACTTGTGCAAATATTGGAACAGTTTTATTTAGACCAAACAGCGATGATTGAAGAGAAACTTATGGTTGTTCTGCTCAAATTGCTCTTCAAGGAAGAAGCAGTGATATAGATCAATTAGGAAGATGAGAGGAAGGAACACAAGATCCGGAAGATCCTAAAACTTGAGAAGGATTTATGAATAGTTTTTATCGTAAAAGCTTACAGGTTTTTGGAACTTTTGGTAAAACTGCTGGTATAACGTTTGATTCTTGAACACCTCCATGGTCCCCAAGAGAAGATGATGTGTTACAAAACATCATATTGCAAAGTGCTAGTGATTTGGGTCAAACAATTAGACCTTCAGATGAACCGGGTTGACTTGAGGTGGCATATTTTCTTGAAGCACAAAAGGATTTAAATATTGCTTGTATTGGTCCAAAAATTGATAATGCACATAGTATTCATGAAACATTACATACTGATACAATCGTTCCAATGTTAAGGTTGCTTCTAAGTACACTTGATCATTTACCTGCTAAAATTGATACGAAAGGAGGAAATAACAATGAGTAAATCTGTTTCAAAACAAACAGCTGCCAAAATTGGTCTTATTGGATCAATAAGTATTATTATTGCGGCCGTTGTTGGTGTGGGTATATTCTTTAAAAATGGTTCTGTTTTTAAGAATAATAACTACAACGCAATGGGTGTAATAATGTCTTGGGTTTTGGCTTCGGTTGTTGCCTTGTTTACTGCTTTCAGCTATGCTGAAATCGTTACTGTAAAAGGATTGAAAAACGCTAACGCTGGTTTAGCCGGTTGGAGCGAACAATTTGTGGGTTATAACTTCGGAAGACACGTAAGTTTAACTCAATCTAGTTTCTATTATGGTATTAAAACGGTGGCAATGGGAACATATGCTTCGGTTGCTATATTCCAAATATATTTTGCTGCGATGGGGGAAAACAAATTCCACGCTTCACTAGTTGGAGTCGATGATAAATACACCACAATGATAGTTATGCTTTTGGGTGTTTTACTAATTGGCTTCTTTATGACGGCAAATTTATTCTCTAAAAAGTTTGGTGGTGTTGTTGCTAAAGGTGCAACATATATTAAGTTCTTCCCAATTTTAATGATTATTGTTATTGGTTTTATCTTTGGTATTATTTTAGGCTCTGGTATGTGAAATAATAGCTACATAAAACAAATTGTTGAAAGACATGGTCAAACACAAATTAGGTGATCTGATTCTGGAGCATTTAGTCTAAGTGGAGTATTTAAATCTATTCCAGCAATTCTATTTGCCTATGACTCATTCTTAATTATTGGTAACGTCCAAGGGCAGGTAAAAGATCCAGAGAAGAATGTTCCTAAATCTATCGTTTTTGCGATGATTATTGCTGGATCAGCACAAGTGTTAATTACTATTGCTGAAATTACTATTGGTACTGGTAATCCATACCTATTACTTAATGCATCAATAACTAATAAAATAGGATATATTGTATGTGTTTCATTCCTTTCAGTATGTATTGTTATTGCTTCATTAGGTGTTATTAATTCATGCTGTATGGCTGGAATGAGCTCTACACAAGCTCTTATTGACGATAGAATGTTAGCTGGTTACAAAGTTGGAAAGAGATTAGATAAAAAACGCGAAGGTCTTGGTGGGTTTGTATTCTACTTAATTATGATGGCCGTCATTTGAACCGCGATGTTTATTCCTTCCGCCTTGCTAAATACAAGCCAGATATATGATGGCTTGAGTACGCTTGTTGTATTATTCTACTTTGGTATATATGGTGCAGTTGTTCTTGGTGGTTTAAGAAACCGTAAAACAAACAAACATCACGTTCACAAAGTAGGTTACTTTGTTCCGTTTGGTATTATTGCTGTAATAGGATGTTTCTTTACATTTGGTTATTGTGCTTTCTACCAATTTGGTTACCAGTGTCTTCTTTACCCATTAACTACATCTGCTAACTCATTTGGGTTTGCTATGGTTAAAGAAGGATTTAGAGATGGATTAGGTTTCTATAACTGACAAGCTGCTACTATCTTCTGATCGGGAGCAGTCGCTTTCTTACTTTATCCATTCTTAAATGATATTGTTCTTATAATGACTGACAGACATTATCCATTGCCTTTAATTTGAGAAAGCAAAGAAAAATATCAAAGTTATTCAATTCATTTTAGAAAAAAGAGTTTGATTTAAAAAGGAGAAAATAATATGACACCAATTGCAAAAAAATCATTAGCATTACATGCTAAATTAAAAGGAAAAATTGAAACTAAGGTTAAATATGCTATTAAAAACAAACACGATTTGTCTTTAATGTACACACCCGGCGTAGCACAACCTTGTTTGGAAATTAATAAAGATTACAAAAAATCATGAGATTTAACAGCAAGAAATAACACTATTGCTGTTATTACTGATGGTACAGCTGTATTAGGTCTAGGAGACATTGGTCCGGAAGCAGGCATGCCTGTTATGGAAGGGAAATGTGCTCTGTTTAAAACATTTGGAGGCGTTGATGCAGTACCAATTTGTATTAGATCAAAAGATGTAGATGAAATTGTTAGAACAGTTTATCTAATCTCTGGTTCGTTTGGTGGTATCAATCTAGAAGATATTGGAGCACCTAGATGTATCGAAGTAGAAAAGAGGCTTAAAGCTATTTGTGATATTCCCGTATTCCATGATGACCAACACGGAACAGCCATAGTTGTAGCCGCTGCTGTTACAAACGCTTTAAAAGTAGCTAAGAAAAATTGAAAAGATGTTACTGTTGTTATTAATGGTGCTGGTTCTGCAGGACTTGCTATTGGTAACTTATTACTTGATATGGGTATTGGCAATATGATCTTTGTTGATCGTGTTGGTATTGTTGACCCAAAAAACAAAAAATCATTTAACAAATATCAAATTGCTGCTGCAATTAAGGGCAAAAATAAGAAACACCGTAAAGGTACACTTAAAGATGCTTTAGTTGGTGCTGACATCTTCGTTGGTGTTTCTGCTCCTAACTGTTTAAAACCTGAATGAGTTAAATTAATGGCTAAGAAACCTATTATCTTTGCTATGGCAAACCCAACGCCAGAAATTATGCCTGATGTTGCTAAAAAAGCTGGTGCATTTATTGTTGGAACAGGAAGATCTGACTTCCCTAACCAAATTAACAACTTACAAGCTTTCCCTGGAATTTTCAGAGGTGCATTATCAGTAAGGGCTAAACAAATTACTGAATCAATGAAACATGCTGCTGCTAAAGCTATTGCTGCAATGGTTAAACACCCAACTCCAGATAACATTATGCCATCAGCGCTTGATAAAAAAGTTGCGCTTGGCGTAGCAAAACAAGTTGCTGCTTGTTGAAAGAAAGAAGCTAAAAAATATAAAAGAGGCTAAGCCTCTTTTTTTATTTAATTGATTTTAGAAATTGAGCAATTTGATCAGGACAACTAGTTCCTCTATTTCTACAATCTATTCCTTCTAAGATAGAAATTACTTCTTTAATCTTTTTGCCTTTTATTAATTTGCAAACTGCTTGTGTGTTGCCTGGACAACCACCAACTATTTTAAAATCTTTGATAATACCATTATCTATATCAGCTATAAATTGTTGTGAGCAAACACCTTGTGGTTTATATGTGTATTTCATTATTTACCTAACTTTCTTTCTAACATATTTAATTTAATACTAAAATGGTTTAAACCTGCTTTTGTTATTTTAATGTTATATTTTTGTTTCATTAGTTTAACAAGTTCAGACAAAGAGCTGTTTGGTTGTTGCAATCTAAGTTGGCAAAACTTTTTAAATTTTTCAGGTTGTTCTCTATAAAGTTTGGTTTGTTTAATTTTGTTGATTTGGTTTACTTGTTTTACCCCAACAATAGATGTCTTATTTATATTACTAATATCAAGATTGTTTAATCTTGTTATTTGCATATTAAAATCCTTTTGGATTTTATGATCTTCAAATGCAAGCATTGTATTGGAAGCAGAAATTAATTTTAAGAAGTCAGAAATTTGATCTGCTTTTTTAACATACAAAATAAATTGTTTGTGAGAATGTTTTGCTAAGACAGCATTAATATTAAAACTAGCTAATAATGCTTGAATAAAAACTAAATACATGTAATTATTACTTCTTAATTCAAGGTGATAACTTTTAGCATCTAAGGAATTAACTGAACCGCAAGCCAAAAAAGCTCCTGCTACATATGCTCTTTTACAACATTCATTTTTGCATAAAATATCTTTTGATACATCAAAATCTAAACACAAATCATTTTTTATTGTTTCAAAATTGCCTTGAATTTCAATATAGTTGGTTTGTCCATTTAAATTAGTAACATTTTTAGAAAAGTGTTTAGAAATTTTAACATCGGGATAAAGTTGTGTTAAACATTCACTAATAAAATCAATAATAAAATCAAATTGACTTGTTAGTCTTCAAAATTCTTGTCTATTTTTTAAAACAATAGTAAGCTTATTAGAAATAAAACTCGAAAGCAAAGCTTTCATACAATGATCTTCGAATCTTAATGAAGTAATTTCTTGTTTAACTTCTTTGCTAAATGTGTTCTTGTGTTTTATCATTTTTTGCTTCTTATATATTTTTCTGCAGAATTAGCTGCAATTTGTGCTTGTTGAATAGCATTAGAAATTAATTTCACACCATTTGTACAATCACCACATGCAAAAACGCCTTCGCATGCTGTTGCCATATCAGCATTAACTTCAACTTCGTTTTTATTATTAATTTTAACTTCTGGAACTAAAAAACTTAAGTCGGTTTTAAAACCATTTTCAACAAATACCATCTCACAAGGTATTTTTGAACCATCTTGTTTAACAATACCTTCAAGATTATTATTACCATAATAATCTTTTAATTCATTGGAAGGCAAGGTTGTAACGTTTTTAGCAAATTGTTTTAAATGATCTAAATGGTTTGGGTTGCCTACTAAAACTACATTTTTATCTTTTGCTAAAGAAGAATCACATAACACGCAATAGCTTAAGCCTTTGTTCATAAATTTTTCTTCAGACGGTAAATTCAAACGATTAATAACTGTTCCAACAGCAATTATTAGTGCTTTTGTTTCTCATGCTTGACCATCTTCAGTTCATAAATATATCTTGTCAGCTTTAAGTTTCATACTTTGAACATTACCAAAAATATATTTTGCTTTAGTTTGATTAACTGCATATTCAAAATAGTTGTTAGCAAATGTTGCACCATTTATTCCATCATAACCTTCAAGGTTATGTATTGCTTCAATGTGCATTAATTTACCACCTGGAACATCTTTTTCCAAAAAACAAGATTTTAATCCCTTTTGAGAAAGTAAAGTGGCTGCAGTCATACCAGCAATTCCACCACCAACACAAATGACATCAAATTTATTAGTTTCTCCAACTACTTCTACTTCCAAACCCATAAATTATCATTCTCCAAAGTAAATCATTTCAGATTCTAATCTAACACATCTATTAAATTTTAAATCTTTATATCTTTCGTTCTTTTGAGGATGTCATCCTGCGTCAATCATTCTAAATACTTCTGCTGGACCAAAAGAAAATAAAGTGTGTCAAATCTTTTTGTCTCTTGTTTTAGCAATTAATAGGTGGTTTATTAATATGAATATTAATCCAATGGATGCTCATACTATTGATGTAATAATAGAAGTAGCATATTTGAAGCTGTCATCTCTTAATGGTTCAAGGCATGCTCTAAACACTCCATATCAAATGAAATAGATTGCTGCCATGTCGCCAGCTTTTCTTTGTCTTATAAATTCAACTCCAAAATATAAGATAAAAAACATCGCTAGGTTCCCCATGCCTTCGTAGAAAAATAATGGTTGTCTCCAGGCGGTTTGTCCAAATTTATCAGTTATATACATGCCAGGAAATACTTTATACAAAAATCACGTAAAATTATCATTTTGTACTATTGCACCATATACTTCTTTGTTACAATAGTTTCCTCAACGGCCAATAAATTGTGCTATCAGAATGGCTGGCACAATTGCGTCAAAATACATTCACATACTTACTTTTTGAATTTTGTGGTTGCTTCCTAATTCGTTTTTTACCCTATAAGATGGTTTGTTTAAGACTAAAGGAAAATAAATAAAGGCGGCCAATACTGTAAACATCACGCCCCATTCAATCGCAAGACCTTGCCCAAAATTATTAAAAAAGTCATATCAGTTTGTTTGACCAATAGCACACGAACCGAATCTAGCTCCAAAAATTGCTATAGGTACACCAATTAAAATAAATCAATAGAATGGTTCAATAGATACTCTGTATCTTTTTTTTAGTTTCAAACAACTTAATAAAATAGCTAAAGCAAAGCCAAGCATTATGCATACTGGATATCACCAAGATGTCTCACCACCCGCCCTTGGCCAAGGTATTGGCCAAAATGGGTCTGGTGCTGGAGTAAAAAATAAATTAAACATTATTTTGCCTTTTGTGTTTCATTTATGACTTTGTCATAATTGTTCAAATATTCATAAGCGGAATTGTATCCACCATGTTTTAATTTAAAGTCGATTACAGCTGATTCAATCAAGCTGAATATTGGTCTACCAGTAGCAACCGGCAATGAATATTTAGGAATAGCAACACCTTTAATTAAAACTTTTGGTTGTGTTGCTCCCAATCTTTCAAATGTATTTAGCTTTTTAGTTTGATCTTTTGTTGATACAAGATCAACAATCATACTTATTTCACATTCTCTTAAAGTTGTTTGTCTTCCAAACATTCTTGCAATATTTAAAATACCAAGACCTCTAACCTCAAGGAAATGTTTAGCTATTTCTGTGCTATGGCCATAAATAGCTTGACCATAGTTATATATTTCAATAGCATCGTCGCCAACAAATAGGTGGTGACCTGTTTTAATTAATTCCATAGCTGCTTCAGATTTACCAGCACCAGGGTCTCCAGTAATTAAAACACCTACACCAAATATTGATAATAGTGTTCCGTGGTAAATACTTGTAGAAGCTAATTGTTTAGAAATTCATGGTGATAATTCAATATAAATTTCTGCTGATGGTTTATTTACATAAACAATCGGAATAGATGTTCTGCCAAATGCTTTCATAACCATCTCTACATCTTTTGGTTCTTTAAAAGCGTTATTCAAAATAAGCATAGGTGGATCAAGCTTTTTAACCTTGTGCATTATTTTTTTCAACTTTTTAAAATTAGAATGTTTAAATAAATTAAGTTCAGACAAACCAAAACAAATTACATTTGTTTGTTTTTTATACATAGGAGCAATATCAGTAGCTAATTCAATACCAATTCTAGCAATACCAGAAGAAGTAATGTATCTACTTTTAGGTCTTCCTTTGTTAATTACCTGATGTGTTATGTTATTTAACAAATCGGCTACCACTATTTTTTTCTTCATGAGGGCTCCTTAATTGTCTTTAAAAGTATTATATACTTTTACGCTAAACAATCTTTCCGTTTTGCTTTGTTAACTTTTTCTTATCTTCTAGACGCAAAGACTTGTTGCCTTTGTTTGATAATAGAAATTTTTTGACTAATTGAATTTTATTACTATTAATTGTTGCAATGTTTTTTTGTCTTAAAAACAAGTAAATAAAACCATCTGTAAGTATTCTAGAGTTTATCTTTGATAAACTATATCCACTTCTTTTTCACTTTTCAATGTTTTTTAAAATTCTAGTTTCTTCTCTAGCTTTTATTTTGTTTCTTTTTTGAATTTGCTTATAAAGTTTTTTAAGTTCGCTTCTAGATTTTTTGTTTAATTCTTTTCTAACTCTATTTCTTTCATAGATGTCTTTACTATTAGAAGAATCTATTGCATATGCAATACCCTTTTTCTTACAATATGTTTCTAAATCTTCTTTAAATTCAGAAATTAAAGGCCTATAAACAATTAATTTCTTATATTGAGAAACAGGTCTTATTCCGTAAAAATAATTTAGTGAGTTTCTTTTTTGTTGCATCGCTGCAGTTTCTAAGAAATCATTTAAGTTATGTCCTGTTAGGACATATTTTGTGTGAAATTTTCTTGAACAGTTTGCAAAAAAGTCATATCTAATATTTCTAGCAAATGTTTGAAAGTTGTGAACTTTAGAATTGGTGTATTGAGATTTAACAACATCATACACTTCAAGAGGAATATGATATTGTGCACAATATGTTGCAACAACAAGGGTGTCATAAGAGCTATCAGCTCTTTTGTGATAATTTACATGACAAACACCAACAATTTGTTTGTGGTATTTATCTAATAATGCCATAGAATCTGGTCCACCAGAAACTGCAGCTATGTATTTCTTTCTTTTATCAACCTGCATACATATATATTATAAATATTGCTCAGTTTGATTGGGTTATGCCTATTTTCAGTTCTTTGCTCTAGGATTTTTAGAAAGACCAGGCATTCTAAAGATTTTGTCACACAAAACAACAGCTAATTTTGAACCGCTGTTAAACAAAATATCTTCTACGAAGATAGCTTCTTGATTGTTTAGGTGGTTGGTAGCTATTTGTCCTGGTTTTTTAGACATACAAACATAGTAGTTGTTTTTTGAGTATCTTTCTAATAAGGCCATAACCTTAGGAGAATATTTTATGATTTTAATACCATAGCACTTGCTAACAATAGTTTCAATCTTTTGTTTTAGTGATTGTTTATTGTTGTACAAAAATTTAACTTTTGATTTAATTTGAGATAATCTAATAACTTCGTTGGCTAATTCGATTCCGCCCTTGCTTCCATTAGCAAAGCCATAGTTGAAAGTTCAATTAACGCGTTTCTTATTTAAATATTTTGTTAATTGTTCTTCATGTGTTTTTTGGTCTTTCTTAAAAGAGTTGATAGCTACAACAAATGGTACACCATATTGTTTAATATGGTTAATGTGTGTGTCTAGGTTTTTAATACCCTTTTTGAATGATCCTTCGCCTTGTTCTAGGATAGATTGAATAGTGGCTACCAAAACAATACAGTTTGGTCTTAGTCCTGTTTGTTGACACAAAACATTCATAAACTTTTCTGCACCTAAATCAGAACCAAATCCCGCTTCTGTTACTAAATAATCAGCTAATTTTAAACCCACAGCTGTAGCAATATAAGATGATATTCCTACGGAAATATTAGCAAATGGTCCACCAGAAACTAATGCTAAGTTACCTTCTAATGTTTGTACGGCATTAGGTTTAAAACAATCCTTAACTAAATCTAAAACCGCATTAGTTATTTTCAAATGTTTAACTAAAATCGGTTTATTACTCTTTGAGTAAGCAACAACCATATCATTTAATTTGTTTTTAAAATCTTTAATGCTTGTTGATAAACAAAAGATTGTCATTAATTCACAAGCCGAAGTAATATCAAATCTAGTTTTATAAGAAACTGCATCATTAATTTTAACGATAATGTTTCTTAAACTTCTGTCGTTCATATCCATTACTCTTGTATGGATAATCCTTTCAGGATTAATATTTAATTTATTACCATGATAAATTTCATTGTCTATGCAGGCAGCAATTAAATTGTTGGCTGTAGTAATTGCATGTATATCACCTGTAAAATGTAAATTAATTTCATTAGATGGAACAATAGATGCTTTGCCTGCCCCTGTTGCACCACCCTTAACACCAAAGCATGGTCCAATAGATGGTTCACGTAATGCCACTATAGCTTTTTTATCTAATCTATTTAAAGCATCGGTTAAATTTATGCTTACTGTCGTTTTGCCTTCGCCAGATGAAGTTGGGCTAACAGCTGTAACTAAAATTAATTTACTATTTTTGTTCTTTTTAAAATTTGCTAAATTTAATTTAGCAATATAGTCACCATAAGGAATAATGTCTCTAGATGATAAGTTAAATCTCTTAATAATTTGTTCAATCTTTTGCATAGTCTATTTTTAATTATACAAGTATTGTAAATATATTTAATTTGCAGATTTTTTAGCCAAAATTAAATTTTTATGACTAGTACTATATAGGTGATACCCTATGGGTATACAGAAAATAAATCAGAAACAAATTTATAAAACCTATAATCAAATTACAAAAGAGTTTGATGTTTTTGTTAACAAATATAACGATAAATATTACATTGAACTAATTAAAAAGAAAATGGCTGCTTGTGTTAAACACAAAAATACTAAAAGTAAGAAATCTAAGATGACTTTAGATAAATTAGCCGCTGTTGTGTTGCAAACACGAGATGATCAAAAGAAGACACAAACGGCACTAGATAAATTGGCCGCTGTTGTTTTGCAAATACAAAAAGATATAAAGAGGATTGTTAAACTTAACAATCTAAAATATTAATTAATATATTTTTCCATTTTATGTATATAATGAAATGGCAACACAAGGTATACGGTGCCTTGTGTGCTTTTATTTAACAAAGGACAAAATATGGAAAAAAATAATCAAATACTTGATTACATCAAAGAAGTTGCTGAAGCTAAGGAAGTAACTGAAGATGTAGTTATTCATGCTATTGAAGATGCTATGACTAAAGCATATGAAAAAGAATGCTCTTCAGTAGATGAAAAACACCCAGAATTATCTGGAGAAAAATGTGAAGTAAAGATTGATAAAGATACTGGTAAAATTTCATTTTACAAAATCTTTACTGTTGTGGATGAAACTAAATTGCCAAAAGAAAAGGATGAAAACGGTAATGAAGTTTTAGTTTATAACGACTATAACGAAATGCCTTTAAAAGAGGCATTAACAATAGATAAGAATGCTACAGTTGGTGGGATTGTAAGAGAATATATTGATATTAACTCATTACCTAAACGTGTAGTATTACATATCTTGCAAGTATTCAAACACGATATATCTATTGAATCTAATAAGTCAGTTTATAAAAACTGAATTAATAAAAAGGGTGAAGTTATTTTAGCTGAAGTTGAAAAAGTAGATGCTAGAAGTAAAATGGCCTTAGTTAATCTCGGAAAAACATATGGTGTTGTTCCAAGAATGGAATCTAACCCCTTCGAAGAATTAATTCCTGGATGCAAATATAAATTTGTAATTAAAGATGTTTTGGAACAAACCAAAGGTTGACCAATTATTCTTTCTAGAGCAAGCGGAGAACTAGTAAAAGATTTGCTAGCAACAAATATTCCAGAAATTAATAATGGAACAATTACTGTAGTAAAGGTTGGTAGATCTGTAGGATTTAAAACAAAAGTTGCAGTTAAGTCTAACCAACCAGGAATTGATCCAATTGGTGCATGTATTGGTGCTAAGGCGGATAGGATTAAACCTATCTTAGCTGAAATGGGTAATGAAAAAATTGAATTTGTTCTTTGAGATGAAGATATTGGTAAATTCTTAGTAAGTGCTTGTAATCCTGCACCTTTATATGGATATAAAGTTATTGATGCTGTAATTGAAAAAGATCCTGAAACAGGAAAAGAAAAAGAAGTTTCTAGAAAGAAAGTTATTTTGGTTGTTGATGAATTTAAATTAGCTTTAATCATTGGATTAAAAGGTAAGAATGTTAGAATTCTTTCAGAATTATTTGATGCAGATGTAGAAATTATGACAATAGAAGAAGCTAATGAAGCTAAGGTTGATTACATCAAAACATCTTCAATTCGTACTCCTGTTGATGCTGAAGTTAAGAAATCGCCAACTAACAAATTTGCTGCTACATATGATAAATATCGTGGTTCAGCTATGGACGTAATTAGTCAAATTGATGCTGCTACTAGCAACAAGCAAGATGACGATACTCCAGTTGTAACTGAAGGTGAAAAACTTTCAGAAGAAGAATCTAAAAACTATGATGCAGATATTGCTGCTATTAATGAATTAACAGATGATAAAAAATAGTTTAAGAACTTGTTTGTGTACAAACAAGCAATATGATAAAAAGGAGTTAATACGTTTAGTAAAAGAAAATAACAAGTTGGTTGTTGATCACCTACAAAATAAATTAGGAAGGGGGTATTGAATTAAATTAAGCCCCGAAATGATTAATGATCCAAAACTAATGATGCTTTTATCAAAAAGAACTAAAAGTTCTGTTGATCAAAAACTAATAGATGAATTAAAACAATTGTTATAGAAAGGAAAAGATATGGCTAAGTTTAAAAAACAAAAATACCAAGATACCCGTAAATCTGTTGATTTAAAGAAACAGATGAAAACCATTAAGACTGGTGTTCAAAATGGTGTTTTTGTTTTTACAAACCCACTAACCGTATCTGAATTTGCTGCTAAACTAAATAAAAATCCTGCCGAAATCATAAAGTACTTCTTTATGAAAGGCAAGATGTATTCATTAAACAAACTATTAACTGAAGAAGAAATTGGAGAAGTTTGTTTAGAATTCAATTTTGATTTTGAAAAGAAAGTTCAATTAGACGAAACAAACATCATCGACAATTTAATTGTCGAAGATAAAGAAGAAGATAAGGTTAAAAGAGCTCCAGTTGTAACTATCATGGGACATGTAGACCATGGTAAAACAACTTTGTTGGATAACATAAGAAAATCTCATGTTACTGCTTCTGAATTTGGTGGTATCACTCAACACATTGGTGCTTACCAGATTGTTAGAAATAACAATCCTATAACATTTATAGACACACCAGGACATGAAGCATTTACTGAAATGCGTGCTCGTGGTGCATCTATTACAGATGTGGTTATATTAGTAGTTGCTGCTGATGATGGTATTAAACCACAAACAGAAGAAGCTATCGATCACGCTAAAGCTGCTAAGGTTCCTATTATTGTTTTTGTAAACAAAATGGATAAACCCGGAGCAAAGACTGATAATGTTTTAAATCAATTATCTGAAAAAGGTTTGACACCTGAAGAATGGGGTGGAGACACTATAGTGGTCTCTGGCTCTGCTTTAAAGGGAGTGGGTATAGATAAATTATTAGATGCAGTTATTACATTAACTGACGTTATGGAATTAAAAGCTAATCCAAATAGAGATGGTATGGGAACATGTATTGAAGCTAATATGGATAAGGGGTTGGGCCCTGTAACTACGTTACTTGTTCAAAACGGAACGATTACCAAGGGTGACTTTATTGTAATTGGTGAAGTTTATGGAAGAGTTAGGGCTTTGTTTAATGATTTAGGAAAAGAAATTAAGAAGGCCGTTCCTGGTCAACCAGTTAAAGTAACTGGTTTATCTGAAGTTCCTGTTCCTGGAACTAAATGATTAGTTATCAAAGATGAAAACCTTGCTAAAGACTTAGCTAAAAAAGTTAAAGAAAAAAATATTAATATTTTTAGAAGCAAAATTAAACAACAAGATAGTAATGACCAAGCCAAAAAGCTTAATTTAGTAATTAAGTGCGATGTTCAAGGTTCTTTAGAAGCAATTAAGGGAATGCTTGAAAAGGTAAATATTGAAGGTGCAAGTATTGATATTGTTCGTGCTGCTATTGGTGCTATATCTGAATCAGATATACAACTTGCAAAAGCATCTAATGCTATCATTGTTGGTTTTAATGTTAGACCTTCTAAAGGAATTAAAGATTTAGCTCATGAACAAATGATTAAATTCTACTTTTACAATGTAATTTACAAATTAAAAGAAGATGTAATCAACATGTTATATGGAACGCTAGATCCTGTTTCTGTGGATGAGGATTTGGGTGAAGCTGAAGTTAAACAAACATGAAAACACTCAGCAATTGGAACAATTGCTGGTGTGCTTGTAACTTCTGGTAAAGTTTTAAGAAATGCTAAGGCTAGGGTAATTAGAGATGGAAAAGAAATATATCACAATGATATAGCTAGTTTACAACACGGCAAAGATCCAGTTAATGAAATTACTGCTGGGCATGAGTGCGGTCTAGTAATAACAAACTTTAATGATATTAAAGTTGGGGATATTATTCAAGTTTATAAAACTGTAGATAAATCCGCTAAGGAAGTAACAGAAAATAAAAAATAAAGAGAGCAATGCTCCCTTTATTTTTTTATATTTAATTATTTACCTGTTTTTAAAGCAGATCTTGCAAAGCTTCCACTTAAAAGGTTACCTATGAATATTAGTGGGTATCCTACAACAAAACCTGAAGTAAGTGCATATCCTAAGTGTTCTCTTAGAGTTGGGTCTTCAAATGCAATTTTTGGCAACACAACTCAGAAGACAAACATTAAACAAACAAGTATGAATCCTAATAATGTAATTATGTCCATAATAAGGGCTGCTCTAGCCATCATTTTGTCTGTTTTCCCTCTTAGTGCTGGGCCAGTAACAGCAATCATTTTAATGATAACTAATAGGGCAGTAAGAGATGCAAAGGCTAGAATTATGCCTGCTGCGCTCCAATTAATTTCACCCTCTCAGAAATGAGCTGGATCTCCTGTTGATAATTGGATCATAACACAGAATCCATATAATAGTACCATAACTGCACCAATCATTCCGATTCCGGATAGTAGTTTATTTAACGATTTTTTATTTTTCATTTATTTTTTCCTTTCTATAAAATTATATATTGGATCGCTAATATATCAAGACATAATTTTACACATATAATGTGTATAAAGTAGAAACAAATGCATAATAATTTTCATCACGACAGAACACAACAAAATATGTTAATCATATTATGTAATACTCTAAAAGAAGAGATTTATGACCCTGTAGTTAAATTAGCTACTTTTACAGATATTAGGTTAACTAATGATTATTCACAAGCAACAATATTTGTTGACACTTATGATCGTAGTAAAATTGATGAAGTTGTTGAAATGTGTAAAAAAGCACAGGGTGTTTTCAAAACAGCTTTAGCAAAACAACTTGCAATCAGAAAAATCCCTGAATTAATCTTTGAAAAAGACAGGTCTATAGATCAATCTATAGAAGTAGAAAAACTTATTAAAGAAATTCATAAAAAAGACAATAAATAAATATAATATTTTAACTATATATGGCTGATCAAAAAGATAACAACCAAGAAAATAGTTCTGGTGCTGTTTCTGATGGAACAACAAAAGAACAAATAAAACAAGAAACCAAAGACCTTTTAAAGGATTTTGGTTCTGCTGGTGTTGATGACATCAACAAGAACCTTGGTTCTTTTGCAAATACAGTTAATTCCCAAGAACAACTTAACCAAGTTAGATTAGATGTTAATGCTCAAGTTGTTGAACAGGCTTCTAAAGAAAAAGTTGATTTTGAACGTTTTAGCAAAACAAGAAAAGACTGAGATAAATCTAAAACTAAATTTGGTGAAAAAGTTGGTTTGTTGCTTAGAAATAAGAAGGGTTTAACTATTACTTGAATACTAGAAATAGTATTTATGTTCATAATCATAGCTGCTTCAGCTGTTGTAATTGGTAAATTTAGTAAATATATTGGTTGAACTTTAGAAGGGCCAATGTGTTTTCCTGCATTCCAAAGATGTTTAAAAGCTGGAATTGTCTTCCATTGAATTAGTTTGTTCCCTTGTTTTATACCATTAATATATTTATTAACCACATGATTTATTGGTATTAACCAAGTATATTCATCAAAGATGTTCCACTATTTCTTTTGAATCTCTGCTGCTTTTTCTCTTTTGTGTTTCATTATTGGAATAGTAGTAATGATCTACCCAATATCTGAATGAATGCAATGGGGTGGAGATAAGCTACTTGTATTAACAAGTTTCTTAAAATAAAAAGCAGACTCATTTGAGTCTGTTTTTTTTAATGGCGGAAACGATGGGAATCGAACCCATGCACCGGAAACCCGATCTAACACCTTAGCAGGGTGTCCTCTTAACCTCTTGAGTACGTTTCCACAAGTAATATTATTTTAACTTATAAATTAATGTTTTATGTATTATCTACTACTAACTAAAACGTTTTGGTTGTGTTGCTTAGCAAATTGTAAGAATTTTTTAAGTTGGGTTTTACTTGGCAAGACTGATTGATCAAAAATAACTATTTTTGGTTTTAAAATTGATAACGCTGAAACACTAACTAAATCTGTGAGGAAATATTGCATATTTCTTTCTTCAAATTTCTTTAAGTGTCTTATAACGCTTGGTTGCCAAGTGCTAACTTGTCTACAACTAAAACCAAAAATTACATCACTAGTATTTAGGCCATAAAGCCTAAGCTTATTAATAATGTTATTAATAGAAAAGAAAGCAGAAGTTAGCTCACCAATGGGGTAATAAATTAATAATTTATATTGCCCTTTATACTCAGAACTTTCATATAGTTCAATAGATTTAATTGCTAAGTGTCTTAAAAGTGTATTAGCGGTTTGATTGTCAAAGTGTGCCATAATTCTATGAAAGTCACATGTTAATTTTTTAGTCCAATAAAAGCGTGGACAAATATATATTTCTTTATCGTTGTTAAATCGAATTTTTTCTAATTCAACATCAAACTCTTCTAGGTTGGCTTGGCTAACAAGTGCAGCATAACTGATTCTGTCATTTTTAATATGATTTATCATATTGCTATTGAAAAGTTTAATAATATTAGAGCGCAATAGGTCTTCGTTTTTAATCATGAACTGATTAAATCAAATTAGTTCATTTACATCATAACTGTGAACACCATAAACACTAGTGTAACATTTTATGTTATTTGCCACTTCGCTTGGCAATTCTAATAAAAGCTTTTCTAAATTAGAAAGACTATCTTTTGTGTTTCTTCTAGTTAGCAAATTTCCTTTATAAGAAAAGTTAAGATCAGAAATAAAATATTGTTCATTTGCTAAAGCAAAGGCAAAATAGTTTTCAGGTGTTTTAAATAGTAGGGTTTTTTCTCTACGTAGTACGTTATATAGATAGTCACCAAGCTTTGCTTTAACTTGAGGGTTTCTTATTTTTGAATCGTCTATTGTACAAACAAGAATTTGCTGAGAAGGGTTTTTCCTAGCAAAATGAGTAAACATTTCATTAATTAATGAAGGCACCAAAAAGTGCTTATCCATATATGTAGCTCGGCTAGATATTTTAGAAATATTCAAAAGCATTTTATTGAAAGATTTGCATATAGCAAAGAACAAAGCTGATACTAATGCACCAACAAATGCCTCAACAATATACACCTCTGGGTTATCTATGCCTGTTCAAACTATTAAAATTATGTATGCACCCAAGAACGCAATAACGCCTAATATAAATATTAACCACTTCTTTTCTTTAAAAAGCCCAACTATTAGTGAGATCAAAGCAAGAACACAAACAGCAATCAAACGAACCAAACATGCCGTATTTAGTGATTTAAATGCTCCAGATTCAATCAAAACCCAAAAGATAGAGGGAATGATTGCCCCCACCTGAACCGCGCTGCTATAAAAGAAACTCATAGCAAAAACTAAGCCCAAAATCACCATAGGTAAACCTATGTTTGTGTCTATAGTAACGGTTAATAATTGGGAAAGCAAAAAGGCAAAGGAAGACAACAAGACCCCAAAAATAAGAAAGTAAATAAATTTAAAGTTTTTTTTACTTTCAAGTTTAACTTCAATCTTTTTATTTTTGGATACGTTGTAATGGATTGATCCAAATAACACCAAAAATAAACCACTAAGTGCTAGTTCTATAAGAAAAGCATAAAAGTTGTTAATTGTTAACCCGGATTGAAACATACATATATTATAAAAACAAAAAGCCAACCATTTGGTTGACTTTGTTAACATGGTGGAGATGGTGGGAATCGAACCCACTTCCATCTATCACCCAAAATAAGTTTCTACAGTTTAGTTTTGATTTTGAGCTTCAACTATACTCTTGTGTATCAAAACAACACGGTATAGCAATAGCTAATTTGGGGAATACGTCTACTTTATTAGCATCAATAGATATGTTGCTTTACATTAAGTAATAGACTAGAAACAACAAATTGTTTATTACTGCTTAACTAAACTAAGCTAATGCTAGGTTGTAGTTAATTTGTTGAAGTTTGTTAGCGTAGAAAGCTTTTTCTACGTTAGCTTGTTCTGAATCTGCACGTTGACAGTCTTGAGCTATAAGGGGCAAACCCCACTGCCACTTAAATCGGATATGATAAACGTCGAATCCACGATACATCCCCATTTACGTGGTCAACTTATTATATAGCAAAAATAAAAACAGGTTAATCCCTGTTTTATTGTTTTAGCTTGTTTTTATAGACTACGGCAAAGACTAAAAGCAAGATGATAGTTATTAGTTGAAAGAAGGAAAACACATTAAAGAAATTACTCAAAATCATGAATAAAACAAAGAAACCAAGCAATAAACCAAAGGTTAACCTAAAGTTGTTAGCGTTGATTTGTTTAACTTCACCAACACGTACCATCGAAATAATCGCAAATATAGCTAATGCTATGTCGTTAGCTAGTTCAACTATAGATAACACGCCCACAACGCAAAATAAAGCAAACATCAAGTCAGAAAGTGGTTGTGGGTCTGGATCAGGAATAAAAGCGATGCTTGCTCCAAACGCAAACACTAAAATTGTGGTAACCACAACAAGTCCTAATGAAATTGATGTACATGCAATTATACCTTTTAGGAGTTTGTTAAAACTAGCTTTGGAATTAATTTGTTTTTCCATTTTTTGGTTCCTTATTTTTTAATTATATCAAACAAAGTTTGAACAAATTTTTTAAGCGATAATCAGATTTTTTATATTTTTAAATAAATAGGTAATGTTTGGACTTATATTAATATATAAATATATTAATATAAAAAAATTTATTAAGTTATAATTTGTGTATGTTAAACAAAAAAATTACTATAACTACGCCATTTATAACTTTACAACAACTTTTAAAGTTGGCTGATGTAATTTCTTCTGGCGGCCAAGTTAAGTCTTTTTTGTCACAAAATATCATAGATATTAACGGTGTAATAGACAACCGACGTGGCAAAAAACTGTTTGATGGTGATGTTGTCACTATAAATAAAGAATTTTGTTTAACTGTAAATAAAAAATAAGGGTGTCTAATATGGCAGAGCAAATAAAAAAAGAAGAATATGATGCGTCCAATATTAAGATTCTAGAAGGTCTAGAAGCAGTAAGAAAAAGACCTGGAATGTATATTGGATCTACAGGTATTGATGGTTTACATCAATTAATCTGGGAAATCGTTGATAACTCAATCGACGAATGCATGGGTGGTTATGCTACAAGAGTTATCGTAACGCAAAAGAAAGATGGAGCTATCGTCGTAGACGATGACGGTAGAGGTATTCCGGTAGATGTTCACCCAAAAACAGGTAAATCCACAGTTGAAACAGTTTTAACTGTTTTACACGCTGGTGGTAAGTTTGACAATACATCTTATAAAATCTCTGGTGGTTTGCACGGTGTAGGTGCATCGTGTGTTAACGGTTTATCTAAATACATGAAGGTTTGAGTAAACCGTCATTATGATATCCACTACGTGGAATTTAGAGATGGTGGTCACGCTGTTAAACCATTGTCAGTAATTGGAAAGTCAAAAGATAAAGAACATGGTACAACTATTGAATTTGTCCCAGATTTTTCCATTATGGAAAACCTACCTTATGAAGATGAACGTATTATTGCAAGAATGAAACAGCTTGCTTTCTTGAATAAAGGTATCAGACTTATATATAAGAATGAAAAGACTGGTCAAGAATACAAATGATACTACGAAGGTGGTCTAAATGAATATGTAGCAGAGCTAAATAGAGATAAAGAACCGCTTGTTCCTGAAATCATTTATGGGGAAATTAGAGAAAAAGTTAAAGTACCGAATGTTTTAGAAGAAACATTCTATGACATAAATGTTGAAGTTGCGTTCCAATACAACAAAGGGTATACAAATTCATTGTACTCATTCTGTAATAACATCAATACCACTGAAGGTGGTACTCATGAAGAAGGTTTTAGGTTTGCTTTAACAAAAGTTCTAAACAAAGCCGCTGTTGACAGAAAACTAATGAAAGAAACTGATGATAAGTTAACAAAGGACGACGTAACCGAAGGTTTAGTTGCTATCTTATCAATCAAACACCCTAACCCTCAATATGAAGGTCAAACAAAACGTAAATTGGGTAATACTGAAGTTAGACAATTGGTTAATAGTGTAACCACAAGAATATTTGAAAAATACTTACAAGAAAACCCTAACGAAGCTATTACCATAATCAAAAAGATTATGTTGGCCGCTGAAGCTAGAAAGAAATCACAAGAAGCTAGAGAAATTACAAGAAGAAAATCTCCTTTTGAAACCGGAGGTTTGCCTGGAAAGTTAGCTGACTGCTCTTCTAGAGATGCATCTATCTGTGAACTTTACATTGTCGAAGGTGATTCTGCTGGTGGGTCAGCTAAATTAGGTAGAAATAGAGAATTCCAAGCTATCCTACCACTACGTGGTAAGATTCTAAACGTAGAAAAAGCTAATACAAACAAAATTTTTGATAACCAAGAAATCCAAGCCCTAATTACTGCTATAGGAATTGGTGTTATGCCTGAAATTAATATGGAAAAGATCAGATATAACAAAGTTATTATTATGACAGATGCTGATGTCGACGGTGCTCACATTCGTATCTTAATGTTAACATTCTTCTTTAGATACATGAAACCACTTGTAGAACAAGGACATGTATTCTTCGCTAGACCACCTTTATTTAAATACCAATCTGGTAAAACAGTTAAATATGCTTACTCTGATCAAGAACTTGAAGACTTTAAAACAGAGGGCGGCAATAGTAAATTTACTATTCAAAGATATAAGGGTCTTGGTGAAATGAACCCAGAACAACTTTGAGAAACTACAATGGACCCAACTAATAGAACATTAGTTAGAGTTACAATTGCAGATGCAATTGAAGCTGATAGACAATTTAGTTTCTTGATGGGTGATGATGTTGCGCCAAGAAAAGACTTTATTAAAACAAACGCTAAGTTTGTTAAAAACATTGATGCTTAGGAAGGAGGAAAGATTATGGCAAATAATGAAAATACTATTCGTGAACAATTAGAAAAATCTAATATTGAAGAAAAAGAAATAGCTAAAGAATTACAAAATTCTTTCCTTGAATATGCAATGAGTGTTATCGTCGCTCGTGCACTTCCAGATGCTAGAGATGGTTTCAAGCCAGTACATAGAAGAGTTTTATATGCTGCTTGAAACTTAGGTATGACATCTGGTTCTCAATACAAGAAGTCTGCAAGACTTGTTGGTGAAGTAATTGGTAAGTTCCACCCACATGGTGATACCGCTGTTTATGAAACAATGGTAAGACTTGCACAAGACTTCTCTATGAGATATCCATTAATTGATGGTCATGGTAACTTTGGTTCTATCGATGGCGACGGGGCTGCTGCCATGAGATATACCGAAGCTAAAATGTCTAAATTAGCTGACACAATGTTAGAAAACATTGAAAAAGATACAGTTGATTTAATTGATAACTATGATGGTTCAGAGCAAGAACCTGTAGTTCTTCCTTCAATTTTCCCTAACATGTTAGCTAATGGTGCTAGTGGTATTGCGGTAGGTATGGCTACAAACATGCCTCCACACAATTTGTGTGAAATCGCTGCTGGTGTAGAAATGGTTGCTAAAAAGCCAGACTGCAGTGTTGATGAATTAATGCAAGTATTAAAAGGACCAGACTTTCCTACGGGTGCAACTATAGTTGGTGCTGGCGGAATTAGAGAATATTTTGAAACTGGGCATGGTTCTGTAACAATTAGATCTAAAACTGATATAGATTACATGGACAATGGAAAACCAAGAATTATTGTTCATGAAATTCCATATGTTGTTAACAAGGCTCAATTAATTGAGAAGATTACGCAATTAGTTAAAGATGGCAAGATTAATGGTATTACTGACTTAAGAGATGAATCTAACAGATTAGGTATCAGAATAGTTATTGAATTAAGAAGAGATGTTGTGCCAGAAGTTATTCTAAATCAACTTTACAAAATGACTCAACTACAAACTAACTTCTCAGTTAATATGCTTGCATTGGTAAACAATGAACCAAGAATTTTAAATATGAAGCAAGCGCTTCAAATTTATATCAACCACCAAATTGAAGTTCTAATTAGAAAAACTAATTTTGATTTGAAAAAAGCAAAAGCTAGACTTCATATTTTGGAGGGTTTACACATTGCTAGCCAACATATTGATGAAATCATCAATTTAATTAAAAAAGCTAAAGATGACAAGATTCTTCAAGATGATTTAATGAAAAAATATAAATTGTCTGAAGTTCAAGCTAAAGCTATTCTAGAAATGAGACTTCGTTCTTTATCTAGTATGGAACAAGCTAAGATAACTAATGAAATTAAAGAACTTGAAACTGCTTGCAAAGATTATGAAAATACTTTAAAAGACAAAAATAAACAAGTAGAAATAATTCTTGCAGCTTTGAAAAAGCTTGTTGATAGATTCGGTGATGAAAGAAGAACAGAAATTGCTTACAACCTTTCTTCTTCTATTGATGATGAAGACCTTATTCCAATTGAAGACATTGTTATTACAATGTCAACAAGAGGATATTTAAAGCGTCTTCCTATTGACGAATATAGATCACAACACCGTGGTGGTGTTGGTGTTACAGGAACTGCAACACACAATGATGATAATGTTGCTAAGATTGTTGTAGCTAATACACACACAGACATTTTAATCTTTACAGATTATGGTAAAGTTTATAGATTAAGAGGGCATGAAATTCCTGTTGGTTCTAAACAATCTAAGGGGATTCCAGCTATTAACTTTATTCAAATTCAAAAAGATGAAAAGATTATTACTATGCTACCAATTGATGATTATGAAGAAGCAAAATCTTTGATTTTCTGTTCAGCAAATGGTATTGTAAAAAGAACATCTTTAATTGAATATGAACACATTAATAGAAATGGTAAGATTGCTTTAGGTCTAAAAGAAGGCGACAAACTATTTGATGTTAAGATTGTTGCAGAAGACAATAATGTCTTTATTGGTAACTCTACTGGTAAATTAGTAAGATTCAAAGTGTCTGATGTTAGAACTATGGGTAGAACAGCTGCCGGTGTTAAGGGAATTAACATTGATGGTGGAACAGTTGTTGGTTTCTCTACTAGTATGGCCGGTAATAAAATCCTATCTATTGGTACACGTGGTGTTGGAAAAGTTACTGATGTTGAAGAATATCGTGAAACAAAACGTGGTGCTAAGGGTGTTACAACCCTTAAGGTAACTCCTAAAACAGGTAAGTTGGTATTTGCTGCTGCTGTTGAAGGAAATGAAGATGCTTTGATTATGACAAAGAAAAATATGATTATTCGTATGTCATTATCAGAAGTAAGAGATATTGGTCGTGCAACACAAGGTGTTAAGTTAATTAAACTTGATGAAGAAGACCGTATTGCATCAATTGCTATCTTCAAAAATGATGAAACTTCATTAAATGAACCTTCAGCTTCAACTCCAGAAGGACAAGAAACTGTTGAAGTGTCGCCAGAAAGCAGGTAGTCTGTGGCAAATAAATTATTTAAACCTAAATATGTAAAGCGTATTTTATTTTCTAAAAATAAAATTGAAAAAGAAACTTTAAAAGCGGCATATTGAATAAAAAAGACATACCAAAATTGTAAAAGGCCCCCTATTTTGGTCGCTATTTTAAAGGGTGTTATTCCTTTTTATGGAAATTTAGTTACTAATTTAGAAATGGATGTGGAGTTTGATTGCCTTATTGTTCAATCTTACCGCGGCAAGTTTAGGCCTAATGCAAAACCAGACATTGTTACCGACTTGGTTAGCAATATTAAAGGCAGAGATGTTTTATTAATTGATGATATAGTTGACTCGGCAAAAACTTTATCAGTATTAATTAGATATTTAAAAAAGAGAAAACCGAAATCTATTAAAACTATGGTTTTAATTGATAAACCTGATGGAAGAAAGGTTGAATTCGAACCAGATTATTCTTGTTTTACTTTGAAAGGTAAACCTTTCTTGGTTGGTTGAGGATTAGACGCAAGGGAATTGGGCAGAACTATCCCTTATATTGCTGAAGTAGATAAGAAATATAAGTTCTAGAAAGAAAAAATATGAAAGATTTTGGTGTTATAGCAAGAGGCCTTGTGATGCCTCTTTTGCAAGAAGGCGATGATTTAGCAAGTATTGTAAGTAAAAAAGTAATTCTCCTTCATAAAACTAAAAAAATTAAATTACAAACTAAAGATGTTTTGGCTATTACTGAATCCATACTTGCAAGAACACAAGGTAACTATGTTACAGTTAATGATATAGCTGACTGTATTTATAAAAAATATGGTAATGAAACAATTGGTGTTTGTATGCCAACAACATCAAGAAATAGGTTTTTAAATATTCTTAAGGGAATAACAAAAAACGCTAAAAAGGTTTATATCCAATTTAATTTTCCTGATGATGAAACTGGAAACCATTTTGTTTCAAAGCAAGACATTTTTAACAAAAATGTTGATATGGGAAAATGCTATACAGAAAAAGAGTTTAGAAAAATCTTCCCCGTAATTAGACACGAATTTACAGGAATAGACTATATAGACTTATACAAAAAAACTGTTGGCAAAAAGTGTGAAATAATTCTTAGTAATAATCCTACAGAATTATTAAGATACACAAAAAATATAGTTGTGTCAAATATCCACGAACGTTTTATTACAAAAGCTGTTATTCTTAAAAAGTGCCCAAGTGCGAAAGTAACATTGTTAAGTGATATTCTAACAAAACCTAATAAGGGTTCTGGTTTTAATAAAGATTATGGTGTACTTGGTTCAAATTTCGCTACAGAAACAAAACTAAAACTTTTCCCTAGGGATTGCTTTAACTTTGTTAAAAAAGTTCAAACAATGATTAAAAAAGCTACTGGCATAAAAATTGAAGTAATGGTTTATGGTGATGGTGCGTTTAAAGATCCAGTTGGCAAAATTTGAGAATTATCTGACCCTGTTGTTTCCCCAGGATACACTGATGGTTTAATTGGTACTCCTAATGAATTAAAACTAAAAATGTATATTGATAACTCAAAGTACCAAAATGATAAAAATAAGATGTTAAAAGAAATATCTTCTAACATCAAAAATAAAGATAAAAATCTTGTTGGCAAGGATAATTCTTTGGGTACAACACCAAGACAATTAACGGATTTATTGGGTAGTTTGTCAGATTTAACATCTGGCAGTGGTGACAAAGGAACTCCTGTTATCTTAATTCAAAACTATTTTAAAAATTACACAGATAAATAATTATTTAAGCTTGCTTTCAAGATCAATGATCATGTCACGATAGTGTGCAGCCACTTCGTATTCTTGGTTTTTGGCAGCTTCTTGCATTTTCTTTTTAAGAGTTTTGATTGCTCTTGAACCAGATTTTTCAGACACTTTAGCATTTTTATTAAAAATTGCTTCTAATGCTTTAGCATCAGCTTTGCCATGCAAATCATTTCTAATAGGTTTAACAATTGTTTTTGGTGTTATGTTATGTTTCTTATTAAACTCAAGTTGAATTTTTCTTCTACGATTGGTTTCATTAATTGCTTCTAAAAGCGCATCATTAACTGAATCGGCGAATAAAATAACATGCGCATTTTTGTTTCTGGCTGTTCTACCAAATGTTTGAATTAAAGCGTCTCTTGATCTAAAAATTCCGGGTTTGTTCGCATCAAAAATAACAGCCGAAGATACTTCAGGAACGTCTAATCCTTCTCTTAGTAGGTTAATACCTACTATCACATCATAAACACCTCTTCTTAAGGCATTAATAACTTGATCTCTTTCAAGCGTTTTCAATTCGTTATGTAAATAAGCAACTTTATATTTTTTTTCTTTTAAGAACTTTGTTAGGTTTTCAGCCATTTTAATAGTTAAAACGGTAATTATTGTTCTTTCTTTTTTGGCAATTTGTTTATCTAATTCTTCACAAAGGGTAAGAATTTGATTTTTGGTTGGTTTAACTTCAATAATAGGATCAACTAGACCAGTAGGTCTAACAATTTGTTCTATCACTTCATTATTGGCTTTACTTTTTTCATAAGCAGCAGGTGTTGCTGAAACATAAATAGCTTGTTTAACGCGTGATTCAAATTCTTTAAAGTTTAGTGGTCTATTATCTAGAGCTGAAGGTAATCTAAACCCAAAATCAACTAGAGTTTGTTTTCTAGATCTATCGCCTTCATACATACCACGAATTTGTGGAATTGTCATATGTGATTCATCTATAACTAATAATCAATCGTCACCTAAATAATCAAAGATTGTATATGGTGTTGAGCCTGGTTTTCTCAATTCAAGATGCATAGCATAGTTTTCAACACCAGGGCAAAATCCTGTCTCAGCAAGAGTTTCTACATCTCTATTTGTTCTTTCGGTAATTCTTTGCAATTCAACTAATTTGTTTTGCTTTTTAAAATATGTTTGTCTTTGCTTTAATTCTTTTTTGATGTTAACTAGCGATTGATCAAATCTAAAACTGTCAGCAACATATTCATTAGCAGGATAAATAACATATGTTTTCCAAATTTCTTTAACGGTATTATTTAGGGCATTAAGCTTGGCAATTTGTTCAATTTCGTTACCAAAAAAAGATATTCTTATCTTTTCCTGGTCGTTACTTCCTTCCATAATTTCAACAACATCACCCTTAGCTTTAAAAGTTCCGGGTTGCAATTCAACATCATTTCTTTTGTAAGCCATTCTTACTAAGTCATATTGAAGTTGTTTAGGACTATATGTTCCGTTTGTATTTAGAATGATTCTAAATTGATTAAATACTTTAGGATCAACCGCAGGATAAATTGCCGCAACAGAAGCAACAACAATTACTTTTTTCTCTGTTGCTAATGATTGGATTGTTGACAATCTTAACATTTCAATCTCTTGATTTACTTTAGAAGATTTTTCAATGTATGTATCTGATGTTGGAAGATATGCCTCTGGTTGATAAAAGTCAAAGTATGAAATGTAATATTCAACTTTATTGTTTTTAAAAAGTTCTTTAAATTCAGAATAAAGCTGACCGGCTAATGTTTTGTTGTGAACAATTACTAGTGTTTTCTTTTGTGTTTGAGCAATTACATTAGCAATAGTAAAAGTTTTGCCAGTTCCGGTTGCACCAAGTAGTACTTGGTGTTTCTTACCACTTTTAATACCTTTAACAAGTTTATTAATAGCTTGTTGTTGATCACCCTTAGGTGTCATCTCGGTTGTTAATTCAAATTGGTTTTTTGGTGTATGTACTTTCATACTAACTATTTGCTTTTTTGGTCGTCTGGAACAACTTTAAAATTAACAGTTTGGTCGCCGTTTTCTTTTTTATTAACAACCATTTGTACTTTTTGGTTAGAATCTTGTGCAATTTCTTGCGCTTTAATTAGTTTTTCTTGCGCAGCCCAAGGTTTGTTATTAGAAGTTGCTGCTTTTTGTTTTTGTTTCATTAAATCTGCAAAGTCAATTCTGATTTGTTTGTTGGCTTGTGTGTCAATTTTAGATTTTAATTCATTAAAATGAGCATCAGATATTAATTGACTATCGTGTAATCTTTCAGCTAACACACCCACAATTTTAGGAATGTAAAGTCTGTGAATAGAAATAATAACTTTGTGTGCAACATTCTTTTTTAATGTTTCAAAGTGTTGATCGGCTTCTTCAACATAAATATTTAAAGGGGATTTTTGTTCAAGGGAACGTAATGTAACACCTTCGCGTATTTTAGACATTATGTCTAGGTGGTGTGTTCATTCTGCATCAAAGTTTTGAATAATAATGCTTCTTACTACTCTTTGAATTTGATTTTGATCGTAGCTAGCAATTCTAGCTTCTACTGAACCTCAAATAATTCTTGAAACTAATCCAACAACTGTTGCAACTGGTTTCTTTTCAAATAAAGTTTTTTCAATAGCATTAAAACCTAATAATCTTGTGTTTAAAGAAAGTGCAAGTTTATCAGCATCAACATAATTTGGATTTTCTTTATTCAAAAATAATTTAACTATGTCATTTGCTACAATAGAAACCATGTTTCTAACAATAGGAATGTTTCTTTCATTTAAAAGAATTTGGTCTCTTTGTTTATAAACTACTTCACGTTGATTAGATAAAACAACGTCATAGTCTGTTAGATTTTTTCTTACGTCGTAGTTAAGTCCTTCGACTTTCTTTTGTAAATTTTTAATTGTTCTATTAAAGAATCAAGAGTCGTAAAATTTATTATCGTTAACTTTTTTAGTCGCTTTTTCTTCTTTATCATCAATAAAACGTTTGAATAAAGGGTCTTCAAGAGAAATGAAGAATCTAGTCATTCCTGGGTCACCTTGTCTACCAGATCTACCACATAATTGGTTATCAACACGTCTAGATTCGTGTCTATTTGTTCCAATAACAAATAATCCACCCAACTCTTTAACTCCAGGTCCTAACTTAATATCAGTACCTCTACCAGCCATGTTAGTTGAAATAGTAATTGCTCCTCTTTGTCCAGCTAAGGCAACAATTTCCGCTTCACGAGCGTGATTTTTAGCGTTTAATAATTCAAATTTAAGACCTTTATTCTTTAATAAGGCTGCTAATTCTTCAGAGTCTTCAACTGAAGCAGTACCAACAAGAACTGGTTGTCCTTTAGCATGTAATCTTTCAATCTCGGCAGCTACATGGGCTCATTTGGCAGTCTTCTTTTCAAACACATAATCAGTTAAGTCTTTTCTAATTACTTTTCTGTTTGTTGGAACAGGAACAACTATCATGTTGTAAATATTAATAAATTCTTCTGCTTCAGTTAAAGCTGTACCAGTTACACCTGATAATTTTTTATACAAACGGAAAAATGCTTGATATGTAATTGTAGCAACAATTACATTTTCAGGCTCAATCTTAACCATTTCTTTAGCTTGAATAGCTTGGTGCAAACCTGCATTATAACTACGTCCTTCAAGAATACGTCCAGTAAAGTGATCAACTAGTAATATCTTGTTGTCTTTGACGATATATTCAACACCATATCTAAAAACATAGTTGGCCATTAGGGCATTTCTAATTTTGTGAACAACATCTGAGTTTTCGATGTTATATAAGTTTTTTAATTTAAATCATTTTTGTGCTTTATCAACACCTGTGTCAGTTAAAGCTATGGTGTTTGTTTCAGCATCAATAACATAATCATCTTTAGCAAGGGTTTTAACAAATCTATCAACGTTAATGTATAAAGAAACGTCTTTTCTTGGTTGACCAGAAATAATTAATGGTGTTCTAGATTCATCAATCAAAACCGAGTCGACTTCGTCAACAATGGCCATATTAAGTTCACGAATAACTTTTTCAGAATATTCTTTAACCATGTTGTCACGAAGATAATCAAAGCCAAGTTCAGAGTTTGTTGTGTAAGTAATATCACAAGCGAACATGTGCCTTTTTTGGTCCGCATCCATGTCTGTGATGTTATAACCAACAGTAATACCTAATGGATTAAGTGCTTGCGCACAAAATTGTGCGTCACGTTTAACTAGATATTCGTTAACTGTAACAACATGAACACCTTTCTTTTCAAGAGCATTTAAATACGCAGTCAAAATAATGGTAAGGGTTTTACCTTCACCAGTATACATTTCAGCAAGGTTACCTTTATGGATAATAATTGCTCCAACTATTTGTACAAAATATGCATATAAACCGTGAACACGATAAATTGCTTCTCTAGCTGTCGCTATTGCCTCAGGCAATATTTCATCTAATGTAATACCTCTTTTAAGTTCAGATAAAAAGAAATTTGTTCTAGAAGATAGTTCTTCATTGGACATTTTTCTATAAATATCTTTAAGGTCATCTACTTGTTTAGCTACTTTATAAGCATGACGAAGTTCCCGACCTCTTGGTGTAAATACATTAAAGCGTTTTTGCATTTTTATTTATTTTTAGTTTTCTTAAGTGCTTTCTTAATTTCTTGAGAAACTTTATAAATTGATTCTTTGTTGCCTGATCTATACTTGATAGCTTTTTGTGTTCTATCTTTCAAGATAGAATCAAATATATCTATAAATTTACCTAATTTAGCTAATGAATCAACAGTTGGGGTTAAAACTTCAACTTTGTATGTTATGTCTTCAATTAGATAATCTAGTTTTTTAGCGGCAATACGAACTTTTCTAAAAGCAATAATCATATAGATACATAAAACTATTGCTAAACACACTAAAATTACAATTAAAATTTCTAAATAAAGCGGCATTTTTTCTGTCCTTTTGTCTTTTAATTATATATTTTTTTAATTTTATATAAGTAAAATTTAACTTATTTTTAAGCAAGTGATTGTTTGTTTATAAATTTTTTAATAAACGACCATCATGAGTAGAGAAAATATAAGTGAAAATGAAATAAAATTAGTTAAAGAATACCAGCTTAAACAAGATAATAAAATTGCTTTGTATTTTTACAAAAAATTTTCAAAAGATTTAGTCAACATTATTTATTACAGAATCAACAACAAATTCTCTTCCATACCTATTGAAAGAAATGATTTGTGTTATTTAGTTTGAAATGGTATCAAACAAGCCTTATTAGAATTTGATGAAACAAAAGGTGTGTCTCTTTTTAATTATTTTGTTCAAAAAAGTTACCAGAAAGGTTTGCGCGAGGCTATGAAGTTTTTAACTAACGGTCAGATAATGTTAAACCGTGCTTCTTCTTTAGAAGAAATAATTTATTCAAATAAATATGTTTGAGAAAAAAACGCCACACAACCAGTATTTCAAACAAAACAAGAGAAAGTAGATGAAATTGTGTTAGAGATCTCGCAAAAAATGAGCAAATATAGTGTAAAAAAGATTAAAAAAATTATCTATTGAAGATCATTAGGTTTTTCTTTGAAAGATATAAGCAAAAAGACAAAAATTAATCTAAGTGAAGTTAAAAATTTATTTAGATTAATAAAAAAAGTGGGCGAAAAAATTTATAAACTTTAAGCGTTTCTTAAAGGAACAATTAAATTTAAGAAGTAAGGGTTATTAGAAGAAATTAAAATTGGACTTTGAGCGCTAGAAAAATTAAAAGTAATTATTTCAGAATCAATAGAAGCCACAAGTTCAGCTAATAATTTTTGATTTAATTTAAAGTCAAATTCGTTAGTATTAGAATTTAAAATTTCAATTTCTTCAAAAGAGTTTCCAACTTCAGCAGAAATAAATTTAAGCGTAAGCTTATTATTTTCAATTTTTAAATTTGCTGCTGGGTTTCTGTCATTAGAAACAAATGGATGCCCACGAGTTAAGGCAGAATATAAATCAGCTGTTTTAACAGAAAATGAATTTTTGTAATCAGCAAATAATGTTTTAGTGATATTAGGGTAGTTGTTATCATACAAAATGAAAATAATTGTTGTATCACCAACATTAAGAGCACATGATTTATTTTCAATAAAGAAATCAATTGTTTTGTTTTTAGTTGTTTGCAAAAGACTATTAGCAAAATCAATTACTTCAGGGTCAGCAACAAATTTTAAATTAGCGCCAGTGTAATCAAATTTATGGTAAGCAATTCTTACACCATCTGAAGCAACACATTCCATATTTTTTTCGTCAATTGGATTAAATAAAATTCCTTTTGTAATTGTGTATTGACTCGAGCTCATTTGTGAAACAAATGGTTTAATTTTAGAATGAATATTAAAAATAGTATCGGCGTTAATTGTAATTTTAGGCCAGTTTTGGAATTCAAATTTCAAAACAGGGAAAGAAAAATTATCTAGTAAGTTAATATCACTTGAATAACTTGAAGTTTGAATGTGTAAAATTGATTCATCAATTTGCGTAAAAGTTATTTCATCTTGTTTTAAAGAAGTGATGATTTCATAAAGAACACGAGCTTTAACAAGAATTTCGCCGGGCTTTTCAATTTTGACATCAGAAATTATTTGTTGATATCTAGTTGATCCATTGTTGCAAGTTAAAAATATTTTATTATCAATAACTTTAATTTGAACACCAGTTAAAACAGGATTTGTGTTGTTTTGATCAATAATGTTATTAATGTTTTTTAATGCATTATTTAAAATAGTTTTTTTGATTGTAAACTTCATAATTTTACTTCTATTTTATTTATTTTATATTTATTATTATAGTAGTGGAAAAGTACATTTTTAACATTTATATATAATATATAGATTTCCACAAAGTTATCCACATTAGATTTTTTTGTAAATATTCTCAATTGTTGATTTTAAATTAGGATCCGACTTAATAATTTTTTCAATTTTTTCTATAGCGCTCATTACAGTTGAATGGTCTCTTCCGGAGAAAAAATGTCCTATTTGTGAGTATGTCATATTAAATTTTTGTCTTAACACATACATACAAATACATCTTGGGGTTATTAATGATCCTAATTTAGATTTAGATTTAACCATATCTGATTTAACCCCATAACTACTGCAAACTTGTTCGATGATAATGTTTGGGTCAATATCATAACCAAAAAGATTGATTTCATCAATGTTGCTCGGTGCAAGGACAGATTTAACAACTTCTAGGCTAATGTTTGTGTATTTAGGAAGATTGTTAATTGCATAGAAGAAAATTTGGTTAATATCTCCACCCAATCTTCTTATATCGCCTGTGTTTCTTCTAGCAATATATTTAATTGCATCAGGCGAAAGTGTATACACATTATTTCCTTCTTTGACTTTTTTATCAATAATTTCAGCTATTGTTTCCAAATCTGGTTTTTGAATGGTCAAAGTAATACCTGAATGGAACCTAGATTTTAGTCTATCTTCAAAACCAACAAGTAAGTCGATATTTTTATCACTCGTAAAAACAATTAGTTTTTTACTACGTAAATTGTTATTAAAAATGCCAAACAAAACATCATTAATTTTAGTTCTATTACTCAAAATTTGTATGTCATCTAAAAGTAGTAAATCATAAGATGCGTATTCATCTTTGATTTCTTCAATTAAGGTTTTGTCCTCTGCCATTAAAGCTTTATAAACTTGTCTAGAAAAGTCATCAGCTGAAATATATTTAATAGATTTATTTGGAAATGCTTTTCTAAATTCATTACCGATAGCATGTAAAAAATGCGTTTTTCCTAAGCCAACATTAGCACTTATAAATAAAGGGTTTATAAAATTTTCTGAAACAATTGACTTACCAGCTAAATAAGCAGCATTATTGAAATCACCAATTACCAAATTTTCAAAAGTATAGTCTTTGTTTAAACCAACAACTTTTCCAGTTGGTTCATATCCAACTTTTGATGCGATAATTTTATTTTCATTTTCACTAATAACTTTAAAAATATACTTACTTTCTTCTGCTTGATTAAACGCGTCGCTTATAAGTCCCAAAAAGTCATTAATAACAACTTGTTTTGCGAAATTGTTTTTTGCTATAAGATAGATGGTATTGTCAGAAATCTCTTTAATTCTTAAAGAGCCAACGAATTTATCAAAAAATTCTTTGTTAGTGTTTTTTTCCTTTAAATTATTTAAAACATTAAGGAAACTTTTTTCAATTTTTTCGCTGCTTCCGGATGCCATATTTGACTATTTTTTGATTATATATAAATATATACTATAATTAAGAAAATAATAATAAAGACAGGAGCGGAAAATGCATAGAACATATCAGCCCAATAAAGCTAAAAGAGCTAAAACACATGGTTTTTTAGTTAGATCTAAAACAGCTCAAGGCCGTAAAGTCTTAAAAGCAAGAAGAGCAAAAGGAAGAAAGAAACTTACAGTTTCAGATGAAAAATAAAATTGGTGTTCAACTAAAATCAATTAAAGAGAATAAAAAGATTTTAGAAGTACTTAAAAAAAATAAAAAAACCAATCTTCCCTTTATGACAATTTTTGTAGGGAAAAGCAACAACCACTCTCTTATTGAATATGCCTTATTAGTTAATAAATCACAATTTAAACTTTCAGTTACTAGAAATAAAATTAAAAGGCAACTAAGAAGTATCTTACAAAACAGTAATTTCAATGGTGGAGTAAAAATTTTATTTAAACCAAACAGTCTTTATCTAAAAAAAGAATATAAAGAAATTCAACAATTAATTTATCAAACACTAAACAACAATCATGGGAAATAAATCCGCACTTAACATATCTGATTTCAATACTATTGAAAACTCAGCTGCGCAAACCAGCGCACCTTTTTGAGAAGCAACAAGCAAGAAACAAAAAAGTAAAAAAGTTTGAGCTCAAATTTGGAAATGAAGCAAAATGGCCATTTTCTTATTTATGATGCTTATGGGTTTATGAGGTTGTTTTCAATCAATGTTTGATAAAACAGTATCACAAAACTCTGCAATTGGCGTTGGTCTAGAGTTTGGTTTCCCTTTTGGAACAACAGGAGACTATAGATTTGACTTACAAATGTCTGCGGGCGCATATCAATATAATACTTTTACTAATTGATCATTACTATATGGGCCATTCTATGGTTTTTTTGTTTGACCAGCCGCATGGTTAATCACACGCTTTATGTGAGCAACAAATTCTTGATGAGGTGGTATGAATACACTATTAGCAATATTCATATTGCTACTATTTATTAGATTATTAACATTAGCTATTTCTTTAAAATCAACACTGCAAACCGAAAGAATGAACGAAGTGCAAGGTCAAATTGCTGAAATCAATGCTAAATATAAAGATATGAAAGATATGCAGTCTCGCCAAATGAAACAGCAAGAGACTATGGCGCTATATCAAAAATACAACATCAAACCATTTGCTGCCTTTGAACAAATGTTTTTAACATTGCCAATTTTCTTAATTATTTTCCGTGTGGTAACAATAGTTAGACCTATTAAAGTTACAGTTTTATTCAACATTTGAAATTTCGCAGCCAGCCCATTAAATAGAATATTTAGTGATTTTGTTAATGGTGGTTGACCATACTTGTTCTTCTTAATTCTAGTTGCTGGTAGTCAAGTAGCATCTATGATGATTCCTCAAAAACTTGCAAGAACTAGATCTAGAATGGCTTCTTCTGCTTCTCAAGCAGGGCAACAACAAGCAAAGAAAACACAAAGAACACAAATCATCTTCATGGTTGTAATGTGTGTCATCGTTGCTTTCTCTGCTGTAGGTGTAGGTGTTTATTGGTTCTTAAACTCACTATTTACTCTTGCACAGGCACTTATACTACACAAAATTATTGTTCATCGTAAAACTAAAGATAAATCCGCTACTGCTCGTATAACAAACTTGAAATTATAATGGCAGATTTGAAAACAACACTTAAACAAACAAAGTTTGTTCCATCTAAAAAAATGGGACAAAACTTTTTGGTTGATAGTAATATTACACAAGGAATTGTTGATAACTTGCCAGATTTAAAAGCTTACGATTGTATATTAGAAATTGGTCCTGGTTTTGGTGCCATCACTAAGCATCTTGTTCAGCTTAAAAAACAAATTGTTTGCATTGAACTAGATAAAAGACTCTATGATAACTTAACACAAAAATTTAAAAACTGTTCTAATCTTAAACTTGTTAACGATGATTTCTTACAACTTGATTTAAACAAAGTTTTAGCATCATTTAAAAAAGTTATAGTTATTGCTAACATTCCTTATTCAATAACAACACCCATTATTTTAAAAGCTTTAGCTTTTAATAAAATCAAAACACTTTACATTATGGTGCAAAAAGAAGTAGCCAATAAATGGATTTATAAGAAAACAAGTAACCGCAATGCATCAACAAACATTATCAATTATTATTTTGATTTCAAAAAGATTCTAGATATAAAAAACACTTGTTTTGTTCCTTCTCCGAAAGTTGATTCTTCTATGGTTTTGTTAATAAAGAAAAACAACAAAAAATATGATCCAAAATTTTATCAATTTATGAGACCATTCTTTCTTTTTAAAAGAAAGAAAATATTAAATAATTTACCCAAAAACATTAATAAAAATGCATTTATAAATTGTTTAAAAAGTTTAGGGTATGATGAAAATATAAGAGCAGAAGTTTTAAATTATACTGATTGAGAAAAAATTTATAATACATTCAAATAATGAAAATCAAAGCATACGCAAAAGTTAATTTGTGTTTAAAAATTTTTAAAACAAAAAACAAAACCAAGCATAAATTGGACTCTATTTTATACTTGTATAAAAAAATGTATGATGTAGTTAAAATCAAAAAATCTAAAGAACCAAAAGTTAGCTACTATTTTAATAACCACCTAATGGGTTTAGATGATTGTTTAGTTACCAAAACACTAAAATATCTTCACGAAAAATTTAGTTTGAATATTAACTATCACATAAAAATTTATAAACACATTCCTATAGGAGCTGGTTTGGGCGGTGGATCATCAGATGCTGCTGCGGTCATTAATTATTTATTGAAAAAAGAAAACATAAATTTAGATCTTGAAGATATTGCTCTAAATTTAGGAAGCGATATTCCTTTTTTCTTGTCAAGATACAAAATTGCTAGAGTTAAAAATTATGGTGAATATGTTTCCCCCATTTTTGATTGAAAACCAAAATTTGATGTTGAAATTAACAATATTTTTGTTTCTACAGAGAAAATTTTTCAATTATTAGATAATGACAGCAATTTTAAATCTAAAGTAGATGTAGATCAAATTTTAAAAGCACGTATCTATAAACAACATTTAGATGTTGTTTATAATGATTTAACTAAATATATAATAGAAAATGACAAGCAGCTTTATCAGATTGCTAAAAATTTTGAAGGCAAATCATGGTTTAGCGGAGCTGGATCGTCAGTTGTAACACTTAAAAATGAAAATTAGATTAAGATACGCGCCAAGCCCAACCGGTTTCTTTCACGTTGGTGGAGCAAGAACAGCATTATTTAATTACTTATATGCCAAACATCTTGGTGGCGATTTTATTTTGCGTATTGAAGATACTGATACAGAAAGAAATGTTGAAGGTGGAATCGAATCTCAAATTAACAATTTGGAATGAATGGGAATACAAATTGACGAATCTATAAAAAAACCAGGACAATTTGGCCCATACATTCAAACAGCGAAATTAAAAAGATACCAAGAATTAGCAAACAAACTTTTAAATGAAGGCAAGGCTTATAGATGTTTTTGTACTAAAGAAGAATTAGATGCCAACAGAGCTCAAGCTAAAACTTCTGGTCAAACACCAAAATACAATAGACATTGTTTATTTTTGTCTAAAGAAGAAATTCAAGCTAAGCTTGATGCTAAAATTCCTTACACCATAAGATTGAAAATTAAGGACAATACAACCATTACTTGGAACGATATGATTAGGGGTAAAGTTACTGTTCCTACTTCAGCCTTAACTGATCCAGTTATTTTAAAATCAAACGGCATTCCTATGTATAACTTTGGTGTTGTTGTAGATGACTATGACATGCGCATTACTCATGCATTAAGAGGTGAAGAACATATTTCTAATACACCATATCAAATTGCTATTAAAGAAGCTTTAGGCTTCAATGATAGACCAATTGAATATGGTCATTTATCTGTTATTGTTGATAAATCAGGAAAGAAACTTTCAAAAAGAGATAAATCATTAAAACAATTTATTCAAGATTATCAAGATATGGGTTTCTATCCACACGCAATAGTAAACTTCCTAGCATTATTAGGTTGGGCCCCAACCAACAATCAAGAAATTATGTCAATGAATGAATTAATTAAAAACTTTGACATTAAACACGTTTCCAAAGCGCCAACATTTTTTGATTACAACAAAATGCTTTGAGTTGGCAACAAATATTTCGTTAACATGAGTGAAAACGACTACCTTAAATTTGTTGTCAAATTTATTAATATTGAATTTGGTGAATTCAAAAAAGAAAAAGACCAAATTATTTTATTATTTAAAAAGCAAATTTCTTATGCACAAGAATTAAATACTTTAATCAAGAACACATTTTTTTCAAATACAAACCCAACAACTGAATTAAGAAAGAAAGTTGCAAGTCAACAAGCACAAAAAACATTGCACGCCTTCCATGATGTTATGACAAAAGCTCCAGATCATATTTCATTTGATGAAGCTAAGGAACTTATTAACAAAGCTAAAGCTTTGTCTGGAAATAAAGGACCAGAATTATTTATGCCAATAAGAATAGCTCTTACTGGTTTAGAACACGGGCCAGAACTTAATAAAATAATTTCTATTCTAGGCAAAGAAAGAGTTTTAAAATATTTAAAGCCTTTCTTGCTTTATGCGAACTAATATATAATAGAATATAACTTAAAAGGACTATTATGGACAAAGCGATCATTTCAAACATTTATGAATTAGCAAAAGAAAAATACGGCGAAAAACAATTTTCTTTTGAACAATTATGAAAAGATTTAGTTAAGAAACTAAAACTTGATAAAGATGAACAAGCCCAAGTTGGTCATGTTTATACTTCAATGTTACAAGACCATAGATTTATCTTTGTTGGTGGAGATAAATGACAACTAAGAGAATTCTTAACTCTTGCTCAACAAGAAAACCTAGCAAACGCTTTGTACAACTTTAAACAAGAAGAAAGCGAAGAAAAGAAAAGGGTTGCTTCTTTATCTGATAAACAAAGTGAATACGACGAAATCTTTTATCTTGAAGAAGAGGAAGAATTGATGGCTCAACAAAAAGGTGCTGATCTTGATGATGAGAATATTGATGAACCATCTGAAGAAGAAAGTGAAGAAGAGGAACAAGAAGGTGAGTAATCACCTTTTTATTTTTTGTTCACAAAAAATAATATATAAATAATATATACGTCACGAGGTATTTTATGAGCTTATTCAAAAAAACAAAACATTCTAGATTAGTAAATATGATTCAAATGCTTAATAAAGCTAAGCAAGGGCATTATGCTGTTGCTGCGATCAATATTAACAATCTTGAATGAATTGGAGCTGTTTTGGAAGGAGCTCAAGAAGCAAAAGCACCAATCATCTTAGGCGTTTCTGCTGGGGCTGCCAAATATATGAGTGGATGAAAAAACGTAGCAGACATGGTTAATAATGTTATTAAAACCAAAAACATTACTGTTCCTGTTGCTTTACATGTTGATCATGGTAAATATGAAGCTTGTATAGATGCCTTGAAAGCTGGATTTAGTTCAGTTATGTTTGATGGTTCAGCCTTTCCTTTTGCTGAAAATTTAGCTAAAACAAAAAAGATTGTTAAATTAGCAAAGAGATATCATGCTTCTGTAGAAGCAGAAGTTGGTGGAATTGGTGGAAGCGAAGATGGAGTTACTTCCCAAGGTGAAATAGCCAATGTTGATGAATGTGCAACAATTGCTGCAAACTCTGGAATATGTTGTTTAGCTGCCGGAATTGGAAACATCCACGGTATTTATCCCAAAAATTGAAAAGGTTTAAATTTTAAAAAGTTAAAAGAAATTTCTCAAAATGTTAAGGGACTTCCTTTAGTTTTACATGGTGGAACCGGCATTCCTTCTAATCAAGTTAAAAAATCAATTAGTCTAGGTATTTGCAAAATTAACGTTAACACAGAATGTCAATTAGCTTTTGCTGAAGCTACAAGAAATTACATCAAAGCAAAAAAAGATTTAGATAAGAAAGCCAAAGGCTTTGACCCAAGAAAATTATTAAAACCAGGGTGTGAAGCCATAAAAGCAAAAGTTATTGAAAAAATAACAATGTTTGGTTCAAAAAATAAAGCCTAATGAATTTATTTGTTGGTATTGTTGGTCTACCCAATGTAGGAAAATCTACTTTATTTAATGCTATAACTAATTCCCAAGTTGAAGCAGCCAATTATCCTTTTGCAACAATTGAACCAAATGTTGGTATTGTTGCAGTTCCTGATAAAAGATTATGAAGTCTTTCATCCTTAATTAATCCAAATAAAACAACACCAGCAATTTGTCAATTTGTTGATATTGCTGGTTTAGTTAAAGGCGCATCTAAAGGTGAAGGTTTAGGGAATCAATTTTTAGCAAACATAAGAGAAGCTGACGCAATTTGCCATGTTGTTAGATGTTTTGAAAACAAAAACATTACACATGTTTACAATAGTGTTGATCCTAAAAGAGACATTGAAATTATTAACTTAGAGTTAATAGTTGCAGATCTTGATGTTGTTAATAAGAAAATTGAAAAAGTACACCGCAAAGCTTTATCAGGTGATAAAACATCACAATTTTTAGATAATCTTTATGTAAGAGTTAAACAACAACTTACTAATAACAAGTTAATTAAAGACATGAGTTTTAGTGATGAAGAGTTAAAACAAATTAAATTAGATAATTTTTTAACCTTTAAACCAACTTTATTTGTTGCTAATGTAGATGAAGCATCTATTAGTCATCCAGAAAATAACCCGTACCTTAAAGCTTTAAAAGAGTGTTGCAAACCCAACGACATTATTATTCCTATATCTGCACAAATAGAGTGTGAAATATCTAAATTACCTGAATCAGATAAGAAACCATTTATGGATGATTTAGGTTTAAAAGAAACCGGGCTTTCAAGAGTTATAATAGAAGCGTACAAGTTATTAAATCTTTCTTCTTTCTTTACCTTTGGTAAAGATGAGGTAAAAGCATGAACCTTTATCAATGGGATGAGTGCACCAGAATGTGCAGGTCTAATCCATAGTGATATTCAAAAAGGTTTCATACGAGCAGAAGTGATGAACGCTAAAGATTTAATTGAATTTAAAACAGAACAAGAAGTTAAAGCAAAAGGATTGTTAAGAGTTGAAGGGAAAGACTATTCGATTAAAGATGGAGATGTTGTTTACTTCAGATTTAACGTTTAGGAGGAATTATGCCAAAAATTAATGCGTTTAATATACAAAGAGGATGGATAGAAGTTATCTGCGGACCAATGTTCTCAGGCAAATCTGAAGAATTATTAAGAAGAATAAATCTTCTTAAATATTCTGAAGTTGAGTATTTAGTATTTACTCCAGCCGCTGACACGCGTTCAGGAGCTAAGATTGCTAAAAGTAGAGATGGAAGAATCATTTCTACTATTACTGTTTATCAATCTAGAGAAATCATTGAACATATTAACAAATCTAACAAACATATTCAATTAATTGCTATTGACGAAGCACAATTCTTTGATGATGAGTTATGTGATGTATGTAATCACTTAGCCAACAACGGATACATTGTTATGGTTGCTGGTCTTGACATGGACTCATTTGGCAAACCTTTTGATCAAATAGCTAAGTTATTAGCTACTGCCGAAAGAGTAACTAAACTAAAAGCTATATGCATGGAATGCGGAGCTAATGCAGCCTTTTCTGATCATACAGGTAAGAGAGACGCAAAAAACAATATAATAATTGGAGACAAAAAAGAATATTCTGCAAAATGTAGAAAATGTCATTCTCATTTAAGAGAAAGGACAGCTTATTTGCCTAAAGTTAAAAAATCACAATAATAAGGAGAACATATGAATTATCCAATAGAAAGTTTAGCAATAGTTGCACCAGTAATATTTGTAATATTAGTTGTTGCTTTTCCTTTAATAGGAGTATTAGCTGGTTGAAAAAGAGCAGCATATTGAGGTGGGGGAAACTTTATCTTCTATATATTAGGTTTAATTATTTGAGTATTAGCAGGCAACGCTATAGCAGCTGCGCTTAAACCAATGATTACCAACCTATTAAGCTCATTAGTACAAGGACTAACAGTAACCGACCAATTAATTGCTTCAGTTATATCACCGGTTTGATTTATCTTATTTATGGCTGTAAGCGAATTAATCTTACTTATCAACTACTACGCTTGATATAAGAAAGTGGTTGGTTTAAAAAAGATTCAAGTTAAAACTAAAAACGGTATGGTTAAACAATACGCTAAAGTAAACAAAAAAGCTGATACAGTTGGCTATAAGGTTGGTAACAAACTTGGAGGTGCTGCTTTATTAGGAATTTTAACTCTTCCTACTACAATGGCTTTTACTCAAGTTATTTATAATGGAACAACATCTGCCTCTACAAGAGCTAAAAATGGGTTCTCTAGTGGCCTATACAACGGTTTATTAAACATAAGTACAGGACCATTCTCTTGACTAGCTTATTCACCCCAAACTTGTTATGACTTCGATGCTTTATTTAGTGCGTTAGCACTAATAAATGTTACTGTGCCTGGTGGTGGAACTCTACTTAATTACATTGAAACCACAGTTCCTTCTGAAATTCAAACAATTATGGAAAATATTTCTTCTGAAACTAAAGAACAAGCCGGCGAAGCGGTTGAAGATTTAGTTCTAACATGAAACACCCTAGTGGAAGACTATCCAAACGAAATCAGTGGCCTTTTCTCTTCACCTAATGCTATCGACTTAGTAAAACAAATGATGCCAGAACAAACATTTGAAATTGTTGATGAAGATCCAATTACCACAATGCAAGATTTGGTGGCTGAATATGAAGCAACTGGGGAAATAGGTGGTATAAAAATAGGAGATCTAAACCAAATTACTATTACTGAAGAAGGATTTAACAGCTTTACAGATTTCTTTTATGATTTAATTGAAATTAAAGCAACCGATGTTAACCCAGATGATGTTAAAAACTGTATGAAAGACATCATAAGCATCATATTCTTATATCCTGGTATGCCTGACGACTTCTTTACACCAGACCCAACAATTTAAATAAAAAAAACACCCTATGGGTGTTTTTTAATTAAGCTTTAATCTGTTTTGTGTAGTTTTCTTCATGTAGATTATTGTGGTCAACCCTTGAAGATCTTTCTTTAGTTTTTGATTCACAAAATCTTTCATCAAAAGATAAGTAGCCTGTGATTCTAGATATTTCGCAAATATGTGTAGAACCACAAACAGGACATTTAGTTTCGCCAGGCTTTAAATATGTTACTTTTCCCATTTCAAATTCTTTTCTTTATTTAAAGTTTCTTTGTTTGAATTATACTCTCGTAATTCAAACATAAACCAATTTATTTATATTTTTTAATAACACAAACTTTATTTTCTTTTAAAGATTTAGTCACATCAATTATTCTTTGGTTTGTTGAACCTCTAAATTCAATTTGATCAGAGAATTTTTTCTTAATAAAAGGACCATCAACTAAGACATCAATATTATTTAACAAACTCTTGACATGAATGTTTGTTTTAGACAATTTAATTAATTGTTCTCATGTATAACCTGTATAAGATCAAATATTAATATTTGCTTTTTTAAAAGCTCTAGCTAAATAAGCAAAAGGTTCTGGTTGGTCGAAAGGATCACCACCACTAAAAGTAACGCCAGCTAGATATGATTCTTCTAGCGTTTCTTTTATTAATTCATCACAATCTTTTAAAGCACCACCCGAAAATGATCAAGTGTGTTTATTGAAACAATCAGGGCAAGCATGACTACAACCTTGTGAGAAAAAAGTTTTTCTCAAACCTGGCCCATTGGCATTAGAGTTTGGTAATATTCCTGCTAATCTAATTTGCATAGTTAATTGTTTCTACAATCTAAACAATATCTAATATGGAAGTTAATTCCCACATAGTTGATATTTGTTTTAGTGTAAGCATATGTAATAACATTCATCACATCTTCTGGTGTTGGATAATTATCAAATTCAACATATGAGATGTGTCCGGCATTACATAGTTCATGATATGGTGCTTCAATTGCCAGTTTTTTAGCAATAGAGATTGGATAATCTACAGGAACATGAAAACTATTTGTGTAATATCCTTTAGTTGTAACTCAATCAATCTTTCCAAATTGGGCTTCATCTAATGGGAAGAATTTTCCACTCAAACCTTCAGCAGGAGTTGCATAGCAACTAAAGTTAAGTTTATATTTATTTTTAAACTTATCGCAATTGTCTCTAATTCTTTTTACAATAGTGTAACCCAATTCTCTTGCTTCTTGAGATTCTCCATGGTGTTTGCCAACTAACAACTTAAGTGTTTCAGCTAAACCAATGAATCCTATACCCCAAGTTCCATGTTTTAATATTGGTTCTATAGAATCAGTTCTTTTTAAACCTGCTGTTCCATAAATTAAACCTTCACCGCAAACAAAAGGCATATCCTTTACTTTTAACTTCTTTAATGTTGAATATCTGTGTAATAATTGATCTTTACAATCTTCGCACAATTTGTCAAGAGAGTTAAAGAATGTTTCAAGGTTTTTATTAGCTAGCATAGCTAATCTAGGTAAATTCATTGTTACAGGAGCATTGTTTCCTCTTCCCTCAACTCTTGGCACACCATTAATGTCGGGCAACAAATATGTTCTACAACCCATAGTGGCTGGCAAAACACCCATGTCATAGTACTTTTTATTAAAGGTAGCATCTAAATTCATAAATGTTGGATTCATTCGTTTTGAAGCCACCCTACACGCTAGCTTGAATAAATAGAAATATTTATCTTTAGGGTCTCTATTAACTCCGGCCTTAACTCTAAAGATAATATTTGGGAAAATTGGTTGTTCTCCCTTTCCTAAACCCTTTTCATATTCTTCTAAGAAACATTCACACACCAATGCAGCATCTTTATTTTCAGGAACACCGATATTAATAGAACTAAAAGGAACTTGGCTTCCGGCTCTTGAGTGAAGAGTATTTAAGTTGTAAACAACTTCTTGCATAGCTTGGTGTACTCTTCTTTTTAAAATTTTATCTACAATTTTTTTGTCTTTTCAATTACCACCAGACATTTTAATATCAGCAATAATTTTTTTTCTTGTGCTAGGAATAGTAATAGCAATGTCGTTGTCAAAATTAGGATGAGATTGTCCACCAAACATATCATTTTGGCTTGCTTGCAAAGCAACACACAAAATTGAAGCAGCTGTTTCAATTGTTGTTGGTGGGTTTATTGTTCCATATCCTGGGTTGAACCCTTCTGTTAAAAGTTTTCTTGTAGGTAAATGCAAACAATTTGTTGCTAAATTATAACTATCAAGGTCGTGAATATAATAATCACCAGATTCATGTTTTTCAGCAATTTCAGATGGTAGATGCTTTAGAAGCATATGTCATTTATTTGCTTCAGAAGCAATTCTTAATAACTTAGCTGAGAAGTTGTTTCCAACATTGGCGTTGTCTCTATCTGTTTCAACACCAATCTTGTAAACTGTTTCCATTAATTTACTACCACGCTCTCTTGCCTTACTTCTTTCTTTTCTATATGCAGAGTATTGCTTAGAAAGTTTGATATAGCCAAGTTCACTTAAAGAAGCAACAACATAGTCTTGAATTTCTTCAACATGTACTTCTTCTTCGTGTTTTTCGTCAATACACTTAAGAACTTTAGCTGTTATTTTTTCAATTTCTTCTTGAGATAAAGCAACATTATTACCAATAGCAGCAGCAATTAATGCATCATGAATTTTCTTTTCACTGAACTTAACTTTTCTTCCATCTCTCTTGATAACAAACATAAAAGTTACCTCTCTTGGTTTACTTTGCTAATTGCTTGATTAATAGGACAACATAAAGACAATTTAATAAATTCAATACATTTATCAATTGGTTTTTTTAATAATTTCATTTCTTGTGAAGATATCTTGCCTAACACATGCCCAATAACATCTTTGTCTGTTGGATGACTAATACCAATTTTAAATCTAACAAAGTTGTCATTTCCCAAACAACTTATGATAGATTTTAAACCATTATGTCCACCAGCAGAACCAGAGGTTCTGATTTTAAATTCGCCAACAGGTAAATCTAAATCATCATGAATTACAATAATGTCTTCTGGTTTAATTTTGTAGAATCTAGCTGCTGCTGCAACACACTTGCCAGAAAGATTCATTAAAGTGGTTGGTTTAATAAACATAACTTTTTGATCATTAATGTTTGCTACAACTAAATCACCATCATAATCGTGGTTTTCAATTTGTAAATTTAAATCTTTTAAGACTGCATCGAGAGCTAAAAAACCCACGTTATGTCTCGTGTTTTTATATGCTTCACCAATATTTCCCAAACCAACTATAAGCTTCATTAAAAAATATTATATAGAAATATAAAAGATTTAAAATAAATGTAATTTATTTTAAACATTTGTCTTCTAAAACATAAAAAAAATAGCGATTTGCTCGCTATTTAATTATCTTAATACTTGGTCCCATTGTTGAGGAGATAGAAATGTTTTGAATGTAATCTCCCTTAACAGTGGCCGGGCGTTTAGACTTAATGAAATCTAATAAAGCATTAATATTTTCTACAACATCTTTAGTTGGAGCTGAAACCTTACCTATTTTCATATGAATGTTTCCATATGTGTCAGTACGGTAATTGTATTTACCTTGTTTAAATTCTTTTACAGCAGCTAATGGGTTAGCAGTAACTGTTCCCAATTTAGGGTTAGGCATTAAGCCTTTTGGTCCCAAAACCTTACCTAATCTAGATAATGGTGGCATGAATTTTGGTGTAGTAATGATTAGATCAAAATCTAATCAACCACCCTTAATTTCATTAATTAAGTCAGTTGTTCCAACCTTAATTCCCAATTTCTTAGCATCTGCATCAGAAATAGTATCACAAATAGCTACTATTCTAATTTGTTTACCAAAGTAATGAGGCAAAGCAATTGTTCCTCTTAATTGTTGATCAGCTTTTGTTGTATCAAGATTTAATTTGATAGCAATATCAATTCCTGCATCAAATTTAGTGGTACTAGTTTTCTTTGCTAATTCTACAGCATCATTAACACTATAAAATTTAGATCTATCTACTAATTTAGCAGAAGCAGCGTATTTTTTTCCTCTAATCATTATTTTGCCCCTTGCTTAGCAGTTTTATTAGGTGATAAATCTATACCTTCTATTTCAATACCCATTTGTTTAGCAGTACCAGCTACACATCTTAAAGCTGCCTCTTCATCATAAACAGCCAAGTCAGGCATTTTATATTTTGCTATTTCTAAAGCTTTTTCTTTAGAAATTTTTGCTACTTTATCAGTTAATTGGTTTTTACCAGCTTTATCAATTTTAGCTGCTTTCTTTAATAAAACAGAAACTGGAGAAGTTTTAATTCTAAATGTAAATGATTTATCACTAAATGCAGTGATCTCTACAGGAACAACTTCACCCATCCTATCTTTGGTTTTATCGTTGAATTGTCTAGTAAATTCAGCCATATTAATACCATAACTAGCCAATGTAGTTCCTGGCTTGGCTTGTCCACCTATTAAATGAACGATAGCAATTCTCGTTATTTTCTTTTCTTTAGCCACAAGCAACACCTCCTATAAGTATTCTCTACGTGGTATGAATCTAAAATGAATCTCTCCCACACGCTAAATGCATAAAAGTAATTATGCTTTATTATTCTAATACAAAAATGAATATTTTATAGAGATATTTAACGCTATGTTTTTGTTTATAATAAAAACATGAGTTTATATGCAATCGTTTTAGCTGCCGGAAAAGGCATAAGACTAAATAAAAATAAACCAAAAGCTTTCTATAAATTTGGAACTAAACCAATTTATTGGTTTTCTTTAAAAAAATTCATTGTAAGTAAGAAATTTAAGAAGATAGTTTTAGTTTTACCACCCAACCATAAAACTAAAATTCAAGGTGTAAAAATTGTCTCTGGTGGAAAGACTAGAAACCAATCTTTCGAAAAAGGAATGAAAGCGCTAGGTAAACTAAATAAAAATGATCGTATTTTTGTCCATGATGGAGCAAGAATGTTTACTAAAATGAGAGACATTATTAAGCTAACTAAATGCAAACAAGAATGTGCTACATTGTGTTATAAACACAAAAGAATTAATTTTGGTTTAGATTTGAGATGAAAAAATTATCATATTCAAACACCTCAATATTGCTCATATAAACAATACTTAAAAGCCAAAAAAAATCCCAAAGGCAGAGATTTATTTAGCTATCTAAATTTGAAATACACTAAGCAGAATTTAATAACTTCTTCTAACAAACAATTTAATTTCAAGATTACAATTCCTTCTGATATAAAAGAAGCAAAATTTTTATTGTCTAAATTATTAAATAATAATTTAGAATATAAGTAATATGGCAAACGAAGACTATCAAAAACGTTTTGAAGAGCGTTGCTTACTTAAAGATTACAAAAAACAAAAAGAAGCCAACTGTATTGCTGTTGGTGGTATGATTTCTGCCGGCAAGTCTACTATTGTTGAAGCGATAGTTAAAAGATACAAGTTTGAACCAGTTTATGAACTTTCTAACGATCCAGAAGATTTGATGAACATTTTGTTAGACAAAATGTATCAAAGAGAAGTGATTGCTGAAAGTGTTTGTCAATTGCAATTCCTACTTGATAGACATAAAAAATATAAAGAAGGATTAACTAGAAACCCCGAAGTAACAAAAGTTTACGATAGAACTATTTTTGAAGATAGACTTTTTGCTTTCCATAACTTATTAAGTCAACCAACAGTTTATGAATATTATGAAAAGCTTTGAAGAGATCAAGTTAACGAACTTATTTATAATGTTGGAACACCTAAAATGTATTTCATTTTATCTATCACTTGAGAAAAATTCCTAGAAAGACTTTATAAAAGAAACAGAGCTGTTGAAATTAAAAACTTCAAGAAAAACGAAACATATTTTAGATTACTAAATACTGGTTACATTCAATATTTAACTAATATTTGTTCAGCATACAGAATACCATACACAATCATTGATGTTACTGATAAAGAAGTAGAACAAACAATGGAAGTAGTTGACAAAGTTTTAAGAGAAATTGGTTTAGTTAAATAAATATTATTAATATTTATCGTTTTTATTTATAATGTTATTTATTTATGAAGGTTGGAGTAGACACTAAGAAATATTTAAAAATCCAAAAAAAGGCGATTCTAGATAGAATCAAAAAATTTAATTCCAAACTTTATCTAGAATTTGGTGGCAAACTAATTGATGATTTTCATGCTGCAAGAGTTTTGCCTGGATTTGATGCTGACTCCAAACTTAAACTATTACTTGAATTTAAAAAAGACGCAGAAGTTATTATTGTTGTAAACGCTCAAGACCTTGTTAATAACAAGGCTAGAGGAGATTCTAATTTATCTTATCAAGCCGAAGTTGAAAGATTAATTGGTGTTTATACAACAATAGGTATTCATATTTGTGGTGTTGTTGTTTCAATGTATGAAGAATCACAACAAACAAAAGAGTTTGTTCGTTTGTTAAAACACTTAAATGTTAAAGTTTACAAGCATTATAAAATTGAAGGTTATCCTTCGGATTTACCTAAGATTATGTCTAAAGACGGTTTAGGTAAAAACCAATATGTAGAAACACATAAGAAATTAGTTATTGTTACTGCACCAGGACCGGGTTCGGGAAAAATGGCTACTTGTTTAAGTCAACTATATCATGAGCATTTAAAAGGTAAAAAAGCTGGTTATGCTAAATACGAAACATTCCCTGTTTGGAATTTGCCACTTAAACATCCAGTAAATATTGCTTATGAAGCAGCTACATTAGAATTAAATGATGGAAATATGATTGATCCATATCATTTAAAGCACTATAAAACAACCGCAACAAATTACAACAGAGATATTGCAAGTTTTCCGTTGCTAAAAGCAATTTTTGAAAAATTATATGGACGTAGTCCATATCACTCACCAACAGACATGGGGGTTAATAAAGTTGGTTTTGCTATAGTTAATGATAAAGTTTGCCAAGAAGCAGCAAGATATGAAATTGTTAGAAGATACTATCATGCTTTAAAAGATGTATTCTTAGGGAAATATGATGATTCTATTGTTACAAAAGCAGAATATTTAATGCATGATGCTGGTGTTAAAGCAGAAAACAGAACGTGTGTTAAAGCATGTTTAGACAGACAAGCTAAAGCAAAAACACATGCTGTTGCAATTGAAATTAGAAAAGGATTAATTGTTACAGGGCGCAAATCTAATGATTTAACTGCTTCCGCTGCAGCAATTATTAATGCTTTAAAAACTTTAGGAAAGATTAAAGATGATATTTATTTAATGTCTCCATATGTTTTGGATCCTATTAAAAAAATGAAACACGATTCATTTGGTTATAAAGGAAGATTAAATCTTTCTGAAGCTTTAATAGCTTTAGCTATTCAATCTTTAACTAATCCGCTAGCTGCTATAGCTTTGAAACAATTACCATTATTAAGAGGGGCGGAAGCACACTCTAGTTGTATATTGATGCAAGCAGAACAACAAGTATTTAAAAAGCTTGGTGTAAATATAACTGAACAAGCCGCTTCATATATTTCAACGCAAGAAATTAAAAAATAAAAAGAGGTTTTACCTCTTTTTTATTTAACTATATGACCCATTACTTGGCCAGAGCAATTTGCAGCATTTGATTCATCTGTATCAATATGCATTGCTAATTTATAGGTTGGTTTAACTCTAACAACAGTATCACCAAAAATTAATTTTCTATCTTGAGTATTAACTTCCACATTAACAACATCACCATTGTTAACTCCCATTTCTTGAGCATCTTGTGGAGTCATATGAATATGTCTTTTAGCCACAATTAAACCCTCTTTTAAATCTACTTTACCAGCAGGGCCGATAATAGTAATTGGTGCTGAACCTTGAATATGTCCTGATTCTCTAATCATTACAGGAACTTTTAAACTTCTTGCATCAGTAGCAGATACTTCAACTTGGTTGTGATCCCTAACTGGGCCAAGAATAGAAACACCTTTTAACATAGTATTTTTTCCTGTTTTTGGATTAACCGGTCCAACTAAATCTACTTTACTATCACTAGCAAATTCACCTGGTTGTGATAACATTTTCTTAGCATTTAGTTTAGCGCCTGCACCAAAAAGAACTTCTAAGGTTTCTTGCGTTACATGAACGTGTCTAGCACTAGTTTCTACAATAAAATCTTTCATAGTTTCTCTCCTATTAATATAAATTTTAACATATTCCAATAATATATTAAAATATATTATTAGGTATCTTATGACTAAAAAAATAAAGGCAATGTTCCCTGGATCTTTTAACCCAATTCATGAGGGACATATTGATATTATTAAAAGAGCAAGTAGACTATTTGATCTAGTCTATGTTGTAGTTTCTATTAATCGTTATAAAAAACAAACCGTTAGTTGTAAAGAAAGGCTTAACAGAGCTAAAAAAGCCGTTGCTAAATTACATTTAAAAAATGTTAAAGTAGTTGGAAATACTGGTTTAACTGTTAGTTTTGCTAAAAAACATAATGTCTCTATCATTATTAGAAGCATTAGAAATGCTAAAGATGCAACATATGAAATTGACATGGCAAAAGTTAATCATTGTTTAAATAAAAACATTGAAACAATGTTAATGTTGCCCAAGGCAAACTTAGTTAATTTATCTTCTACAGCTTTAAGATTTTTGAAAGACGCAAAGAAGAAAAAGTAATGCCTGAATTTCCTGAAGTTAGAACTTTTATAAATCATCTTAAGAAACAAAATATTATTAACCAAAAATTTACTGGTGTTAATTTTATTGATGATAAAGTATTAAAAAATTCTAATCAAAAAACATTTACTAAATTTTTAGTTAATGAGAAAGTTAAAGATATAGATCAAATAGGGAAACTAATAGTTATTAGTTTGACTAATGATAAATATCTAACAATCCATTTAAGAATGGAAGGAAAATTATTTTTTATTAACAAAAACATTAAACCATCACCTTACACAATGTTAGAAATGTTTTGTTCATCTAAAAAGTTAGTTTACATTGACTTTAGAAAGTTTGGAACTTTCTACATTTATAAATCTAAAAAAGAATTTGATAATTCTAATGAAATTAAAAAGATGGGTTTGCAACCATTTGACAAGAATTTGACAGCAAACTATTTATTAAATAAGTTTAAAAATAAAAACCAAGCAATAAAAACTACTTTGTTAGATCAAAGCATAATTGCAGGCATCGGCAACATTTATGCCGACGAAATTTTATTTAGATGCAAAATTAATCCATTAAGAAAAGCGAAGCTTTTAGATTCAAAAGATTGCAAAAACATTATTAAGTATTGTGCTATTGTTATGAAAGAAGCAGTTAAACATTCTGGAACAACAGTTTCTTCATTTGCTTTTGCACCAAACCATGCAGGTTCATACCAAAAATATTTGAATGTCTATTCTAGAACAAACCAACCATGTAGAGTTTGTAAAACAAAAGTTAAAAAAATAACAGTTAACGGTAGAGGAACATATTTTTGTCCTTCTTGTCAAGCTAAATAGACTAATGAGTAGAAGACCAATCTAGTTCTTCAACAGATTTTCTTTCTTTATTTTCGTAGTTTTGCGCAATTAAGCCAGAGTTAACCTTAATAACTCTAGTTGCAAGATCAGCAAATATTGGGTTGTGAGTAACAATAATAACTGTAGTGTTAAACTTTTTATTAATGTCAACAAACAACTGTAATATTTGTTTAGACATTTCTTCATCAACAGCACCAGTTGGTTCATCCCCAAAAACTATAGCAGGGTTTTTTGCCATACTTCTAGCAACAGAAACACGTTGTTGTTGTCCTCCGGACAACTCATGTGGGAATTTTTCTGCGTGTTCATGCATACCAACGGTTTTTAAAAGTTCATCTATATCTAAACGCTTTGTTTTATCTTTTTGTAAGTTTCAACCTATTTCAATGTTTTCTCTTACATTTAAATTTGGTAACAAACCATATTGTTGGAAAATATAACCAATGTTATCTCTTCTAAAATTAGTTAATTCTGTATCAGACATTTTAATTAAGTTATTTCCATTAACAACAGTTGAACCATATGTTGCCTTGTCCATTCCAGACATAATGTTTAATAATGTTGTCTTTCCAGAACCAGAAGGACCAAGGATTACAACAAATTCACCTTGTTTGATTTTTAAATCAAATCCTTTTAGGATTTTGTTGGCTATTCACTTGTTGTAATAGTATTTAGTAATGTTTTCAAAATCTATTACATATTCTGATGGAATGTTTTTATATGATGAGTCTTTTTTATCAATCTTTTTTGTTAATAAATCAAATTGCTTGATCAATTTAGCATATTGCATATTTCTAAAAGTATCATCTAGTGCTTTTTTACGGTCAGAACACAACTCAATTTTCTTTTTTAAAGAAGCAGATAGCTTCTTTCAGAACATTGTGTCCTTTCCACCAGGATTATATTTACCATCAAGAGCACTTTTAGCCACTTCTAACTGAAATTTAGCTTTATATAGGTTAGCAGTATTCTTATTAATTGCTCTCAATCTCTTTCTTGGGAAATAATTATCTTTAAATTCATTATTTTCATAAGCATTAACAAGAACATAAAGTTCTTCAGTAGTTAATTTATTATGTTTTCCGCTTGCACAGTTACGGTCATAAAGCAAAGCATTGATATATTTAGACAATCTAGATCTGCAGATAGTAATATCAGCTTGAGCATCAATATATTGCTTAGTTACTTCTCTTCTTAGTTTATATGTTGCCTCATCAACTATATCAACATTTCTTTGATAGATAGTTTTAATCTTATTAAAGTTATCTCAAATAATTGCATAATCAGCTTGTACTTTTTCAAGCTGTGCAACATTATGTTGCATTACCTTTTTCTTTTTACTTTCAGGTATTGCACTAAGATCTTTTAGTTCATTTAAATTTCTAAATAATTTCTTTGCCATAATTTTATTTGATTTGGTTAACTAATCTATCTCTCTTTAATGATACATAACCAATTGCATATGTACCAACAAGAATTGATCCTATACCCAAGACAGCAACCACGTAGTATCACCATTTTTGTGATACATCTACTAAAATGTTAGCTGAAGTAAAGATTAAAGATTGGTAGGCAGCAACTAAACCAAAGCTTACTGGTATAGCCAATAATAAACCAAAGAAGATGGTTGGTACAAATAATGCTAGAATACTCATTGCGTTCTTTCTATCAGCATATCCTAATGCTTTTAGCATTGCAGCCATTTTTTTACTATCATTAATAATTAAGTTAGAGATAACAGCAACAATAATGATAGTTATAGGAATAATAATGGAAATAGCTGCTGCTTCAGCTAAGTTAAATGTAGATATTAAGTTTTGATAAACTTGATCACTAGCTGCGACATCCATTGCTCCGCAAATAGCTGTAATCATAGTTGTTTCTCCATAGTATGTAACTAATTCATTAATGAAAGAACTAATTTTGCCTTCATATGCTTTTTCATCATCTGGTGATGGATCTAAATTTTTGACTCAAGCATTACATGCTTCATAATATTTTCCTTCATTAACATCATCTATTCCAGTCATTAAGTTAGCTATAGCTAAGTTATTAGCACACTTTAATAAAGTAACCATTTTGTTTTGGCCTTGACCCGATGTTCTATAAACAGAACTTCCTGGGTATAAACCTGTGTATGAATAAAGAGACATCATAGACGTAATTGGTTTTCCCGAATCGTTTTTAGTGTATATTCCATTAAAACCATTAGGTATATTGAAATTAAATTTAGGTAGTTGAGTTGCTATCGGAGCCCCTGTGTTTGAATCAAAACTATAAACAGCAAACATATTTGGTTCGCAACCAATTCCTGATAAATCAGCCAACTGTATTGTGTTGGTCTTAGACCAAGGTTCAAGCGTGCTTCCTGGTGTTCAAAGCATAAACTTGTGAGTTTTATTTCAAGTTCTTTTATTTGAATTTGGCAGACCCAAAATATCATTAGCAGCACCTTGTGTAATATAGAATGCTTCATCATTTGTTCCCCTTGAAACACCAACAACCTTAAAGGTTGTTTTATTAGAAATATCACCAACAAAACGATTTGGGTGAATTTTTCTTTCAAATCTATCAACTGTATTTTTTGCTTCAATACTAAATGTAGAACCAACACCTATTCCATATTTATGAGCGGCATAAGCATTAATAACAATGGCGTGTTGTCCATCTCTTGCCAATCTAGGTTCTTCTTGGTATAAGACATAATTTAAGTTATGGTTTCTATTATCAGTTAACTTAATAAAGTTAGAATCAGATTTAATACCTTCAATTTTGATTTGATGTAAAGGATCTATTCTTTTTCCTGAAGAAACGCTTTCTATAGTGGCATCTATATATGTATAGAATTCATCAGCAACCCCACCATCTTCTAAATCAAAATTAATAGGTACCATGCCATAAGAAATAGGATATTCACTACGAATCAATGGTGCATCAGAATAAATTGCTTCTAACAATTCAATATATGCTGGCCTAAATTGACTTCATAAATAACCAACTACAGATATATCAGTGTTTAAAATGAAAGTTGTTTCTTCACCCTTAACCTGTTTAGTAAAGAAAGGCAAGAAAACGTTGTAAATTCTAGTATCAGATTCGATTGTTTTAAAATTTGCCCACTTTCCAGCGGCGACTCTTGCTTTAGCAACCGCAGCAGGGTGCGCCTTATTAACTCAACCCTCTTCTTCGTTATAGGCAGTTTGCGGTACCTCTTCTTTTTTGAGCGTGTCAAAGAAGATGTGGTTTGCTTCATAAACAAGCCTTCCAACTTCATTAATGATATAGTTATAAGAATCGGCAGCAAGATTTCTTGAGTTTGCAGGCATTAGAGCTAAGGCAATTTCTCATGGGTTGGAACTTAAAGTTCCAATACCAATGTTGTAATCCAACAACAATCTACTGTTAATTCTATTTTGTAAGTATGTTAAATCACTTACTTGTCCATCTGCATCAGCTGCGTTTGGAAACTGCAATTGCCCCTTTTTAGCAGAAATATCATAATACCCTGTTGGAGAATAATATCCCGTTCCTGAAAGGTTTCATAGATCTTGCATCATTTGATATTCTGTGCGTTGATAAGGTTTAGTTAATTGAACTTTATAGTTAGGATCAGTTCATTCATAACCAGATGTAGATAAATCTCACTGTGTGTTATAGATATATTGAGATGTATTGGTTTCACCAAGCCCCTTTACTTCATCGGTTGGTTGTGAACTTGTTTTTGATACATCAAAATATGAATAAGGTCCACCAGTTGATGTAGGTGTAGTTAATTCAATATTGAAGTTGTAATCAAATTGACTAGAGTTAATTACTTGGCTTTGAGATAGTCTATCAAATGTTGTCATCGCAAACACTAATGACGACATAGTTAGCGTTGACATTAATGCTAGCATTGTTAATCTTAACAATGAGTTGAATGCTAGTGAAACTCTAAATCTAGTTAAAATACCAAAATGTTTAAATGGTTTTTTAACAATACGAGAGAAAGCGTTGGTTTTAAATTCAGAACCAGCCTTCATTAAATCAACTGCTTTTTGTCTTAACACAGTTAAAGTAGAAAAAGCACTGATTGCAACAAATAGAACAAATGGAACAATTACACAAGCAACTAAAGGCCACACACTAAATGATAGTAATGGTGTTGGTAACATCCAATAATTACTAAATAGTAATAATGCTGGTGCTTGTAAGAAGAAACCAATTAAATATGCACCAATTCCTCCAACTAAAGCAGGTAACAATGCAAATGGTATTAAAGAAAGAACAATTTTAAATTTGCTAATTCCATTAGCACGCATAATACCAATACTGATTCTGTTATTTTCTACATATCTCTTAATAATGATTCCACAGATTAAAATACAAAGAATACCAATGAAGATAGACATGATAACAGTTACAACATGAATAACATTTACTAGACTAGGAATATATGCAATTCTAAATGCTGAAGCATTTAAGACATTAGATACATCTGTTGCCAAATATGCAGCTCTAGTTGTTTCTGGGAAAATCATTATTTCTCTAGCTTTAGCATTAATTAAATCAAGTGTTTCTTTATGACTAAAACCACCTTTAAATTTACCAACCAAATATTCTTCCACAGGAGCATTGATATATGCTAATTTAATAGTTTGGTAACCTGATGTATTGCAATATGTTAAGCACTCTGTGCTTGTGTTTGGTGTAGGCCTTGATATATCTACAACTGGATACATAAAGTCAGGCGTTAAACCACACCCCCAAACTATTTGATTAAAGCTACCACAACTAACAATATTTTCTTGTCTTATTCCATCTCATTCATCTGGACTAACTGTAATTTCGTGGTCTAATCCAACTGTATAAGTTACATCATGGCCTATAGCTGCCGGATCAATTCAAAACGCAAACTGTTCATAATTTAAGGTATTAAGCCATGAAATGGCTTCTTCTTGTAAGATGTTACCACTAAATTCTTTTTCATATTGTTGCAAATATCATTGACTAAATGGTTCAAATTGAGAAAAGCGGTTTGAAGCTAAAACACTTTTTCCTGAGTTTTTTAAATATTGCGGGTTAACAATAGAAAAACGATTTGTTCAGTTACTTATAGTACAAGTTTGAATAGTCCCAGCAACTTCAGTTCAAGTGAAAACAACATTACCGTTGCTTGACAAAGCAACTGTTTCATGGCAACCGTCATAGTAGTCATGTAAATATAAATTAAATGTTGCAAGTCCTTGAGTGGTAATGTAAGTATAATAATCACTTCGTGATAAATCTATTTGAGCTAAAGCCTTAAACAAACTAACATAATCTGGGTGGGTTGTGTTAGCAGCTAACATTCGCTTAAAGCGGATTTGTAATATTTGAGAATACAAAAACTTTTCATCATCACTTGTAAACGTTTCAAACTTAGATAATTTTTGTGTTGCTACATCATTGAATGATGCAGGAACAACCAATGAACCGACAGTTTGTCCTGGTGTATATAATTCACCAGAACTATTGAAAAATTCAATTTTTGAATTATAAGGGGCTCAATCATCTTGATTGAACAAAGCATTCCCCGTTCTATCATTTACGTCTTTAAATAGAACCATTTTGTCAATAGAATCGGTTGGATCAGATTTTATAACTTTATAAAATATTTTATCTTTAGTTGCAGTGATATTTAGAGATTGAAAACGTCTAAACTCAACTCTATCTTTCATTTGGTCTTCTTCATCGTTTAGATAATTAGCCATTGGTGTGTTGCTACTAGTCATAGCGTTATAAATAACGCTTGTTTGGTTATTTACCAAATCTGTAAATGCTTTGTAATCGCGAGCAAAGACGTTTGTGTTGATTACAGATTTAATGTCATCATCTGATCAACTTGCAAAAGAAGGCAACATATCCTGCAAAGTCTGAACTTCTGGTGGGATTTGCCCTTCTTCGTATGTTTCACTAATTACGATATCAAACGATGTAATCGTTGGGTCGCCAGACTCAGCAAAAGATTGATATAAACCAGTGGATGTTGCGACATCAAGTGTTGCATGGTACGTTCTTATGAAAGTATTGTTTTCAGTTTCTATTTGATTTGGTATTGGGAAATAATAATCGCCGAACTGGCCTGCACCAATATCTTGATAATTAACAGTTGTTAAATTTTGGATTGTTGTACCAGCAGTAGAAAAATCGTCGTATTTTTCAAAACTAGTAGGATCACTTTGTGGGTATTTAAACAAAACACCAGCATTGTTTACTTTAAATCCAGGATTACCAACATCATACAATTCAGAAATTGTAAGATCATGTATTGCACCCTCACTAGCCACAGTGTTATATTCGTTAGTAATGTTTGATGTTGTGTTTTGCAAAACACAAAAAGAACCAACACCAAAGAAGACTAAAAAACTTAAACCAATTAAGGAGATTTTATTATTTTTGAATGAACGGACTATATTCTTAAATAAGTTCTTCATACTTATTAATATTTTAATACTTTTATTTTGCTTTGCAAAATAAAAAAAGTAGATTTTTCTACTTTTCTTTTACTGTTAAGAACAACTCTTTTAGTCCTTCAGGGCTAGCTGCGCTTGGCGCATCTAACATTAAATCAATACCATGCGAATTTTTTGGGAAAGCAATTACATCTCTAATTGTTTCTGCTTTAGTTAGAATCATGATTAAACGATCTAATCCTATTGCAATTCCACCATGTGGTGGAACACCATATTCAAACGCATTTAGTAAGTAACCAAATTTATTTTGTACTTGTTTTTCATCCAAACCAATTGCTTTGAACATACGTTTTTGAGTTTGAGGATTTGTAATTCTAATAGAACCACCACCAACTTCATAACCATTTAGAACAATGTCATAAGCTCTTGCTCTTGCTTTATCTTTTTTAGTATCAAAGTCTTTTAGACTTTTTTCTGCAGGAGAAGTAAATGGGTGATGAGCTGCTTGGTATTTTCCTGTTTCAGAATCATATTCAAATAATGGTCAATCAGTTACTCAAGTAAAAATTAATTCATTTGGTTTTGCTAATTTGTAAATGTTGTTAGCAGCTATTCTAGCTGCACCCAATGTTTCGTTTACTTGTGTTGGCTTGCCAGCACACAAGATAAGAGTTCCATTTTTAAAACCAAAACTTCTAAATGCATTATTTGCTTTTTCAAGTTCAATTACATTTTTAATTGATCCATCAATTACATTGCCGTTTTCAAATGTCAAATAAGCTATTTGTAAACCTTTGTCAGTAGCATATTTTAATAGAGTATTAAACTCATTTTTACTTGTTAAAATTTTGTTGATGGCAAAACCTTTAACAACACCTTTTTGTTTTAAAATGTTAGCAAAAATTTTAAAGTTTGTTCCCTTGAAATATGCAGATAAATCATTTATGATTAAGTCATATCTTAAGTCTGGCTTGTCAACACCATACTTATTCATACAGTCATCATATTTCATTACTCTAAAAGGTGTTTTGATGTCTTTGCCTAAAGTTTTTTTAATAGCTTTCTTGAAAAGATTTTCAAGCATTTTCATTACATCTTTTTCTTTAACAAAAGACATTTCAATGTCTAATTGAGTAAATTCTGGTTGTCTATCTGCTCTTAAATCTTCGTCTCTATAGCATTTAGCTATTTGGAAGTATTTGTTAAAACCAGCAACCATTAATAATTGTTTGAAGATTTGCGGACTTTGTGGCAAAGCAAAGAAATGGTTTGGTGCGGTTCTGGTAGGAACAATATAATCTCTTGCTCCTTCTGGAGTTGGCTTAGCCAAACTTGGTGTTTCTACGTCGATAAAATCGTTCTTAATTAATATTTCACGTAGTGCAGCAATAAATTTAGATCTAAAAATAATTTTATTTCTCACACAATCTCTACGTAAATCAAGATAACGGTATTTTAATCTAACATCCTCTAATGCATCTGTTTCATCTTCAACAATCAAAGGTGTTGTCTTAGCATAAGACAAAACTTCCAATTTCTTACATTGGATTTCAACTTTTCCAGTTTTAAGTTTAGTATTTGGTGTTTTTCTTAAAACAACAACACCTTCAATTGAAACAACAGACTCTCTAGTTAAATTTTGAAGATTAATATCTTCATTAGCTATGACTTGAACAACACCATATCTGTCTGCCACATCTAAAAATGTGATAGAACCCATTTTTCTAATTTTTTTAACTCAACCTTTTATACAAATAGTTTGTTTAACTAATTTTTCGTTTGGTTGTCCACAATAATATCTCTTCGCCATAATTATTTATTTGTCCTCGCTGCAAGATAGTCAACTATCTTATCAACCTTAACTTCCTCTTGTTTCATAGTTTTTTGATCTTTTATAAGAACTATATTCTTTTCTCATTCTTTTGGCCCAAGAATCATTACAAATCTAGCATTTTGATTTTGAGCATATTTGAAATGTTTGTCCAACTTTGTTGTGTTTCTATTTAATAAGCAACTAAAACCAGACATTCTTAGCATGTTACAAAGAATTGTTGACAACATAGTTGTCTTTTCAGATAAGTTAGCAACTACAACATCTATACTCTTATAGTTTTTAATTTGTTGCTTCATAACTTCGTTATCTGATAAAGCAATAATCAATCTTTCAATACCTAATGCAAAACCACAACAGTTTGTATCAGCACCACCCAAGTCTTTAGTTAAGGTGTTGTATCTGCCACCACCAACTAAAGTTGGTTGTCCAATTAATTTTTTAGAAGTAGATTCTATTTCAAAGATGAAATTACAATAGTAATCCAATCCCCTAACTAGAGTTTTATCAATAACATATTTAATGTTTAGTTTGTCTAAAGCTTCAGTAATATTTTTAAAATATTCGATTTCTTCTTTGGTTGCAAAATCTTCTACTTTAGGTGCTTTCTTGACAAAGTCTTTCTTACCATCAACTTTGTCATCTAAAATCCTCAAAGGATTTTTACTTAATCTTTTTTGACTATCTTCTGTTAAGTCTTTAGCATATGGCTTGAAATATTTTTTCAAAGCTTCAATTCATTTTGCTCTAGTTTTTGCAGAACAAATATTATTGATTTTTAAAACATAATCTTGATATTTAAAAGCGGCCAAGATAGATGTAGCTAATAAAATTAGCTCGACATCATCATAGTATGAATTAGTGCCAATTAATTCAACACCAAACTGGTAAAACATTCTTAATCTACCACTTTGTGGTCTTTCATATCTGAACATAGGTTCGATATAGAAAAACTTTATTGGTAAAGACATTTTATTTAGCAGTTTGTTTTCAACAACAGCTCTACAAACACTTGCAGTTAGCTCGGGTCTTAAAACTAAATCACGATCAGATTTATCTTTGAATTCATAGAATTCTTTGTTAACTATATCAGAAGTGTCACCGACAGCTCTTACAAATAGCTCCTTGTTTTCAAACATAGGAGTTTTAATTTGATAGAACCCATTTAATTTTGCGACCATGTCGCAAACTTGACATACTATGTCAAAACTAGGTTCTAATTCAAATATGTAATCTTGTGTTCCTCTAGGTTTTGTTATGTTCATACTAGCACCCGATATGTTAAATTATTATAAATAAAAATAATATAAATATTTGTCTATATTTTTATAAATTATTTATATAATTTATCCACTATGTCTAAGTTCGCAAAAGAACCCTGAAGTAAGAAAAAAAGTAGATTTTCTATTCTACCTATAGCATTGTCTGCATTAATTGGTGCAGGTGCTATAGCTGGTTCTGTTACTAGCATATGACATATGGCTAGAAACTATCAGCCTAGTGCTGAATTTTCTAAATCTGTAATGGGCAAGGTCGAAGTTGACCCAGTTGCTTTTGATGAAGAAAAAACTAAAGAAGTTGCTGAACAAAATATGAAAGAAGCCGCAAGACGTCTTTCTAATTGACTAAGAGACAATGGCCAGGACATGTATGATGTTTCTTACGAAACATATGGTGATAGTGAAGGTGGGCTTAAAGGATATTTAAACGCCCAATTCAATATTGACAAAGTCAAATCACATCTTAGTTGAGAAGAAGATAAAGAATATGATAACGACGAATACTTATCATTCTTTGGAAAAGACGGCTTTAATACAAACAACAAAACACTTGTTTATCGTTGATATATAACTAGTGAACAACAAACTCTTGATCCAGAATACACAATCATTAATTTTAATGATTGCTTTCACTTGCCTAAAGGTTTAGATGATACAAAAACTAAAGTTTTATCCAATCTTGATGGTAAATGGGGTGTAATGTACACCATTGATTACAAAGATGAATTTAATCAAAACCTTTTAAACACCATTTATAATGACATGCTTCATGCTTATGAAGACAGTCAAAAAAAGTCATCATCAAATGATGATCCACCTACAATTTCAGATTGACAAAAACCACGTCTTTATGTTATTAACAATTTCGAAGAAATGGTTAATGAAGCAAACTATCATTTAATGAACTATAGAGCCAATGATGATGGTAATGATCACGACTATCGTGCTATTTATGAAAACTCAGACCAAAGACTTTTTGCTAATGAATACATTACTCAACCAGATGACAAAAGTGAATCAAAAAGAAGCCAATGTTCTGCTTTAATTGAAGCTAATGTATTAGAAGATTACCATGACCATTCCCAAGGTCATGGTCTGCCTGCTAAAAATATGGACGTGTTGAGATGAATTGATCCAACTCCTGGTACAGTTAAATATTCTATTTTTAATAAGTATGTTGACGACATCATTACATATGATAGTGAAAATTGAAAAACGTATTTCCCTGCTAAGTTAACAGATGTATATAAACAAGAAGTTGCATCAACATGAGATGACGAAGATGCAACAAATCTTAAATTTTTCTGACACCCATATGATAGCAAAACATCAGCTACAGCAAAACTACAAGACTTTATTTCATATAGTCTTCCAGTGAAAGTTAAACAAATTGAATTAACTAAAGAAGGAGAAGGAAAACCTGGCGCTAGTATCAACCTAGCTACATTTAAACAAACTTTTGTTTCACAAGAAATGCAACCAAGATTTATTGATTCATTATTTGGTGGCAATGCACTAGTTGGTTGACTTTCTCTTGGTTTCTTAATTTATTTAATTGGTTTAGCAGTCATTTTAGCAGCCTTATATAGAACTACAGGTGTTATAAGCTGAATATGTTTAATGTTCATGCTTTCAATGTCTATGTTGATAGCTAGTCTTGCAACATTTACTATATCAATGACATTCTTGTTTGGTATGTTTACATTATCCCTATTAGGATTTATGACCGCCTTAGGCATTTGTGAACGGATGAAACGGAGATTAAAGTCTAATGAAGACACAAACCTTATTGTTAATAAGACCTTCAAAAAGAGTTTATTTCCAACACTTGATTTAAGTATTGTTTCTTTATTATTTGGTATTTGTTTCACATATATTGCACCAACAAACCTAAATATATTAGGTTTAGTTTTGATTGCTGGCGCATTCATGATCTTCTTGATCATGTATATGCTAAATGGAGGACTTCATCTATTATTCTTTAATAATAAAATTAACCGGAATTCATTCAAACTCTTGGGTCAAAATTCAAACGAAGCCAACCAAGCATTGTATCAAGGAAACAACCTCGTTCCTTCAAGTTTAGACACAAGTAAACTAGAGTTTAGTTACTACAGTTCAATGTCTAAGAAAAACATTAAATTGTTTAGCAAACAAACATTTATTATGTTGCTTGTTTTATTAGCAATTTTAATTGGCGGCATCGTCTTGTTTAGTATCTTTGGGTTTGTAACACAAAGATTGTTCCACACACCAGCAACTATTGTTATTAAATGGGGTGATGACTTATTAACACAAGACTGATTCACTGCGGCAAACCTACAATGATTGTCATATACACATTTTGGTGGTTATTGAAGATTTTCAATTGAATCAGTCGCTAGCCAGCAAGCGGCAATTAACATATTGTTAGGTCACTTCGAACCAGAACAAATTGGAGTTGACATTAGTATTGCTGAATTTGCTGGTTCAAGCAATTTAGATGCACTACAATATGCCTTAATATCTATTGTTGTTGCTTCTGCTTTAACATCTATTTATGGTGGAATCAGAACAAACTTTGTAAGCTTTGTACCTTTATTAGTTGGTTCAGTTATTATGCCAGTAATGATGTTAGCTTTAGCTAGCTTTACACTTATTAAGTTTGACCAAATTATTGTTTTAGGATTAATTCTTACATCAATTGTTAACTGTGCAATGACATTAAACATAATGTCATCTATTCAAGATTCTTGAAGTAGAAATGAAGCATTTACTAGAGAAGAGTTTAGATTTATAACTTCAACAGCACTTAAAAATTGTTGACAATATATTTGGGTATATGCAATAGGCTATGCTCTATTCATAATTTGCTTTGGTATCTTTGCACCTTATGGTTGTGAATACATTGTTATCTTACTTTTTATTGGTGGTCTTGTAACATTGTTTGTTTTACCATTTACTATTTCATATTTGCAATACTATTTCTTATGCATAAGAAATAATCTTCTTGGCTATAGGGCTGAAAGAAATAAAGGTAAAGTTGTTATCAACCTTGATGATATTGATGAACAATCAATTGAAGGAATTAACAAGTTTACTAAACACAAAGCTATTCCTAAAATTGAAACAAAACAAGAAGTTGTAAATGAAAAATAAAGAATTAATTAAAAACACAATAAAAGTTATTCCTGATTTTCCTAAACCAGGAATTAGTTTTAAAGACATTACACCGATATTAGCTAATGCTAAAATATTCAAAACTACTATTGATGAAATGCTAAAACTAGTTAAAGGGATTAAGTTCGATGCTGTTGTAGCTTTAGAAGCAAGAGGTTTTTTATTTGGTATAGCAATTGCTCAAAAATTAAATCTTCCTTTTATTCCTATAAGGAAAAAAGGAAAATTACCTAGAGCAACCGTTGAAGCAGCTTTTGAACTTGAATACGGGAAAGACTATATTCAAATTCACAGAGACGATATTCGTCCTAAATCAAATATTTTAATTGTTGATGACATAGTTGCAACTGGTGGAACTATTTTAGCTGCAAATGAACTTTTAACAAAGTTAAAAGCCAAAGCGAAACACTTATTAGTGTTAGGTTGTCTTGAAGAACTACCACAAGGTCCTAAAAAAATTGAACAAGCAGGAATCAAAGTTCACTCTTTATTAAAATTTTAAATATGAACTTAATTGGATTTGGCAGAGACATTCACAAAATAAAAAAAACTAAAACAAGGATTGTTTTAGGTGGTTGTAAATTTAATTCTAATTATGGAATTATTGCTGTGTCTGATGGTGATGTTGTTTTGCACGCATTATCTGATGCAATCTTGGGCGCTTGTCAATCTGGTGACATCGGTATGTACTTTAGTGACACATGCATTAGAAATAAAAATTTAGATTCTAAAAAAATTCTTTCTAAAGCTTTAGCTTTAGCTCATAGTAAAAAGTGTAAATTAGTAAATGTTGATTTAACAATTATCTGTGACAAAATCACGATTGATCCGCTAAGAAAACAAATTACAAATAGTTTAAAAAAACTATTAAAAATTAACTTGGTTAATGTTAAAGCAACGCGCTTTGAACAAAACAAAAAACTTATCGCTGTAGAAGCAATTGTTCTATTAGAAAAGACTAATAAATAGTTAAAAATGATAAAAATATTAATAAGTAAGGCAAGTTCCTTGCCTTAACTTGGCTCTTTAAAAAAATATATATAAAAAAAAGTATAATAATAAATAAAACATAAAAGGTATTTGACATGGCAAAAGAAAAAATACACATAAATTTGGCAACAAATGATGATAAAAAATCATCAAACGTATCACCAGACGACAAAGTTGTTTACAAAAAACAATCTGTTGATCCCGAAACTAGTGCTAAAAGAAAAAAGACCGCAATAAGATGAGTTATTGTTCTTCTTATTTTTGGTTTATTTTTTGGTCTAATACTTTGAAGTTGTATTCCTAAATACAAAGTAATAAATCCAGTCGACGTTAAAGAACACCAAACAGGAGAAACAACTACTGGATGAGAAATTAAATTATCTGATGAACAAACAAATCCATATGTTGTTGAATTCAATTCACCAGCGCAAGCTTACTATGTAAATACTGACACCCACACCTTTGATATTAGGGTTAATGCTGCCGGTCTCGGCGTTGTTCAATTTAGAGTAATTTTAGAAAGAACATCTTCTGAAGAAGGTGAATTTAAAATCAGCTTTGGTACTGGCAAAACATTTATTACTTCTGATGATTCTAGCGGAAATATGTATCGTTGAGCAGACAGACTTGATGTTAATGCATTAATCCCTGCAACGAACAACTCAATAGGATACATCCTATTGCAATTACTTCCATCAATTATTTTCATTGTAATTTTAGTTTGATACTTTAGTAAATTAACTAAGATGGGCGCTATGGGCCAAGGCGAAGAATCAATTTTTGGTATTGGTAAAGCACAAGCAAGAATTGCAAAATCATCTGTCAGATTTAGTGATGTTGCTGGTATTGAAGAAGAAAAGAACGAATTAATTGAAATCGTTGATTACTTGAAAAATCCAGAAAAATATGCAGCTATGGGAGCAAGAACACCTAGAGGTGTAATTCTTTATGGACCTCCAGGAACTGGTAAAACATTACTTGCTAAAGCTGTTGCTGGTGAAGCATCAGTTCCATTCTTCCAAGCTAGCGGTTCTAGCTTTGATGACATGTTAGTTGGTGTTGGTGCAAAAAGAGTAAGAGACTTATTTACAAGAGCTAAAAAAGCTGCTCCTTCAATTATCTTCATTGATGAAATTGATTCAGTTGCTGGTAAAAGAGGAAGAAATGATATTGCTGGTGCGGGTGGAATTGCTGACCAAACAATTAACCAATTGTTAGCTGAAATGGATGGGTTCAACACAAGAACTGGTGTTGTTATTATGGCGGCAACAAACCGTTTAGATTCATTAGATGAAGCTATTTTAAGACCAGGAAGATTTGATAGACACATTCAAGTTAACCTTCCTGATATTAAAGAACGTGAAGCTATTTTAAAGATTCATGCAAGAAACAAAAACCTTTCTTCTAAAGTTAACTTAGGTGATGTTGCAAGAAGAACACCAGGATTTAGTGGTGCTCAACTTGAAAACGTTTTAAACGAAGCTACGCTTTTAGCTGTAAGACTTGGTAAGACAGCAATTGGAATGTCTGAAATAGATGAAGCAATTGATCGTGTTATAGCTGGTCCAGCTAAACACTCAAGAGTGATTACTGAAGAAGAAAAGAAACAAATTGCATACCACGAAGCAGGCCATGCATTAGTAGGTTTACATACTAAAGGTGGAGATGTAGTTGAAAAGATTACTATTATTCCACGTGGTAACGCTGCAGGCTATACTTTGGCTACACCCGAAAAACAAGAATTAGCAATTCAAAAGAAATCTGACTTGCTAGCAATTGTTAGAACTACATTAGGTGGTAGAGCTGCTGAAGAAGTTACTTATGGTAAAGACGCAATCTCAACAGGTGCAAGCAACGACTTATATAAAGTAACAAACATTGTTAGATCAATGGTTGCACAACTTGGTATGTCTGATGTAGGTATGACACAATTTATACCTACTGAAGGTAATGTTCCAGCTTATGCTCAAAAATCATTTAGTGAAGTAACAAATCAAAAAATTGATAAAGAAATTGAAGATATTATTCGATCTGAATATGCAAAAGCTAAGGAAATAATCAAGAAAAATGGTAAAGAATTAGACTTGATTGTTGAGACATTATTACTATTAGAAACAATAGTAAAAGAACAAATTGATTACATTCACACAAAACATCAATTACCACCCGAAGCAATTGACAAGAAAAAAGCACTTTTACACGAGAAAAATAAAAAATAAAAAAAAATATACATTTTATACATAAATGTATATAATAGAGCAAACGAGGTAAAATATGGAAAAATCAAGAAAAGGTCTTAAAGGAGAAGCAAAACCTAGACATTATTACAAGTTCCCAGCTAAAGTATTCTTTGGATTGAGCCTTGGAATAATTGGTTTAAGTGTATTAGTTATCATCGCTGTATGATATGCTGTTCAAAAAGACGGAAGCCTTAATGCAAGTGCATCTGTTGTTACAACATTCTTCAGTGGTGTATTAGCTTGCGCTATCCTTCTTTGAATTACGTTAGGTGCAATGCAACCAGAAAGAAGAAACAGATTCATATCAATTCTATTTGGTTTAGTATTTGTTCTATTCATTGCTGGAATAATTACATTCTTCCTAAACGTAGGTGGAAATGCTGGTAGAGTAGTTATCACTCTTGCACTAGTTGCAGCTATGGTAATGTCTATCTACGCAATCATTTCTCCACGTGTAAAAGTTTCAAGACCAGCTCCTTCTTCTAGAGATGTTACTAAGGAATTTACAAATTCTGGAAAAACAACTGCTAGATATGAAAAGGAAGCAGAAGACGCTACAAGTTCTATAATCCAAATTGGATAATTCACTGTAGTGAGATAAAAAAAGAGACTATGTCTCTTTTTTTATTTTCTTTTATATTATTATTTTTATAATTATTACAATATGGCAAATAAACTTGATCAAACAACAATTGTAAATTATCTTAAAAACTATGGTTTTGTTTTTGCTAGTTCTGAAATATATGGTGGTCTAGCTAACGCTTGAGACTATGGACCACTAGGTGTTGCCTTAAAAAATAACATTAAATCTTTATGATGAAATTACTTTATTACTTCTCAACCATCAATGGTTGGCTTAGATTCATCTATACTTTTAAATCCTTCTGTTTGAAAAGCTTCTGGACATCTTACTAATTTTGCTGACCCATTAATTGATTGCAAATCATGTAAACAAAGATTTAGAGCCGATAAACTTATTGAAGCACAATATCCAGATATTAAGATATCTGAAAATACATCACAAGATGAACTATTAAAAATAATTAAAGATAAAAAAATTAAATGTCCTAATTGTGGTAAATTTGATTGAACAAACATTAGAAGTTTTAATTTAATGTTTAAAACATCTCAATCTGTTATCGAAGATAAAAGCAACCAATTGTATTTAAGACCAGAAACAGCCCAAGGTATTTTTATTAACTTTGCTAATATTCAAAGAGCATTAAGATTAAAAGTTCCTTTTGGTGTTGGCCAAATTGGAAAAGCTTTTAGAAATGAGATTACACCAGGAAACTTTATTTTTAGAACTAGAGAGTTTGAACAAATGGAAATAGAACACTTTGTTTATCCAAACAAAGCAGCAGAAAAATTTGAAGAATATGTTAAGTCTATCCGAAATTTCTTAACCAATGTTTTGAAACTTAAAAGTGGAAACATTAAATTAAGAGAACACGACAAAGATGAATTAAGTCACTATTCTGCTAGAACAGTTGACTTTCAATATAACTTCCCACACGGTTGAGCAGAATTATGAGGTTTAGCTAATAGAACAGACTTTGATTTGAAAAATCATGAAAATATTTCTGGTTCAACACTAGCATATCTTGATCCTGAAACAAACAAAAGGTTTATTCCATTTGTTATAGAACCATCAGTTGGTGTAGAAAGACTTTTCTATGCTATTATTTGTGACAACTATAAGATTGAAAATCTTAAAGATGGTGAAACTAGAGAAGTATTAACATTAGATTACAATCTTTGTCCATACAAGGCTGCTGTATTACCATTAAGTCCTAAACTAAACAATGAAGCTAAAAAAGTTTTTGATAGTTTAATTGCACATCACATACCTGCTGTATATGATACAACTGGTTCTATAGGTAAAAGATACAGAAGACAAGATGCAATCGGTACTTATTACTGTATTACATATGACTTTGACAGTCTAAAAGATAATTGTGTAACTATTAGAAATAGAGACACAATGAAACAAGAAAGAATAAAAATTTCTGACATTTTCAAATTTTTATGTAGATAACTAAATGAAGACCTATGGCAATGAACTTAGTTGAAGAAATTATTAATAGGGCAGATATCGTAGATATCATTGGCAAGTTTGTATCTTTACATAAATCTGGTGCCAACTATTTTGGTTTATGTCCTTTTCATCCTGACTCAAACCCTTCAATGTCTGTTTCACCCAAGAAAAAGATTTTTAAATGTTTCTCATGCGGCGCTAGTGGAAACGTTATTACCTTTTTGCAACGTTATAAAAAGATATCTTATGGCGAAGCCATAAAAGAAGCCGCTAAGTTAGCTGGTTTTAGTCAAGATGCTGTTAATGAATACTTTAACAGACAAAATAAAAACTATTCTCAAACAAACTGAAGATTATTTACTCTTAACTCAGAAGCTAATGAATTATTCAAACAATTATTATTTGATGACGACAACAAGAAGTATTTACAATATCTTCTTGATAGGAGGCTATCACCAGAAATTATTAAAAAATTTGAAATAGGTTTTTGCGGCAAAAACAATGAAAAACAAATTTGTTATGATTTGCTTGCTAATAAAAATGTAAACCCTAACGCTCAATGAAATGAAGATGATTTATTAAAGACTTCATTAATAAACATTAATGAAAAGACTTTTGAAGTAACTGATTATTTTTACAACAGAATTACTTTTCCAATTAAAGACAAAAACGGTTTTATCACCGGCTTTATTGCTAGAGACATGAATTTAAATTCTGAACTTAAGTATTTAAGTTCAAGAGAAACAAGTTTGTTTAGCAAATCAAACACTTTATATAACATGGATAGAGTGTTTATGGACAAACCAGAAACACTAATAGTGTTAGAGGGAAACATTGATCTAATTTCTTTATACGAATCAGGTATGGATGAAACAAAGTTTGGTGCAGTTGCTTTAATGGGAACAGCTCTAACACAAAACCACATTAAGATGATTTCCAATTCTGGATTTATTAAAAATATAGTTTTATGATTTGATAATGATGAAGCTGGTGCTAAAAGCACCATTACTAATGGTTTGCAATTTTTGAAAACGGGTTTGAATGTGGTTGTAGTTAATAACAACACCAAATATAAAGATGTTAATGAAATTATGGTAAAAGAATCTAAACAAAAAGTTTTGGACTTATTGCTTGACCCAAACAAACAAAATTTCATTTCTTACTATATTAGTAAAAGATTAGTAAACATTAACACCACAAACATCAATTCATTAGTTGAAGAAGTATTAGCTTTGATAAGCAAGTTTGGTAATCCATTACAATGAAAGCAATATTCCACTCTAATCGCTAAACTTACAAACCTAGATTTAGAAGACATAAACTCTTCTTATAGAAGAATAAGTTCTAATAGGTTTGTAGCTAATAGAAACTATGACTGAAACAAAACCAAAACTCCTAAGCCAAGTATTAAAGATCCAATTTACAAAAATTTAATTGATGCGTTCAACAACTTGATGAAATCAGTTGTTTATCAACCATCTTTAGCTGAAACAGTTTATGATAACTTAGTTCACAAAGAAAGTAATCACCCAATCATTAATGATTATTTATATTTAATAAAAACACTTTCTTTAGAAAGTCTTGATGAAAAACAACATCTAGACATTGTAGAAAAAACAATTGTGCAATTGTTTCAAAACAAAAAGATTTCTGATGCAGGTTCCAAAGCACTAATAAAATTAGTTGACGAGCAAAAGGTAAGATTATCAAGTAATTTACCTTTAAAGATAAGCAAGTCTAGTGTTAAGATTCAAATACAACACATCGATTACTATTGTAATGTCATTGAAAAGAACAGAATATTAAAACAACTTAATAATTCTAAATTATCAGATGCAGAAAAAAAGAAATTAGAAATAAGCTTAAATAAAATTAGACAAGACATTAGAGAGTTTGCTAGTAGCAAAGCTCATAGGTTTTCCAAATAATATATAATATTTAAGCATCACAACACGTGGTACAAATCGTGTCAGGCTAGAAATAGAGCAGCACTAAGTTAAAGCGTGTGTGTGGTGCTTTTTAAATTCTAGTCTTGTTCTTTAAAGCATACTTTAAAGTGTATTCATCTGCATAGTCAAGAGCAGAATTAACCGGCAAACCTATAGCAAGCTTGTATGTAATACAACTAGGAAGAACAGACTTGATTAATTTATTTAAATAAATATTTGTTGCTTCACCATTAATTGTAAAGTTGGTTGCAATAATAACTTCTTTGAAGTTCTTTTTTAAACAATAGTTCATTAATTTATTAATGATTCCAGAATCTAGGTTGGTTTTTGTCTTGATGTTAATTTCGTCGTTCAAAACAAAATAAATACCATCAAAACATCCAGTAGATTCTATTTTATTCAGTTCATCAATGGTGTTAACAATGCAAAGTTTTGCATTGTCTCTAGCATTATTAGCACATATAGGACAAAGTTCATCGACAGCAAAGTTACCGCATTGTTTGCAATAGTGGATATTAGCCTTAGCCTTAGTTATTCTATCGACAAACTCATGGATGTATTTATCATCTTGTTTTATTAAATAAAAAGCTATCCGTTCTGCCGCCTTAGCACCTATAGACGGAAGAGATTTGATTGCATCAACAAGATATTCAAATTCTCTTGGTTTCATTAAAACAAACCACCCATGCCTGAAGGCATCATAGAGTTAGTTATTTCATCTAATTGTTCTTTTACTAAAGTAGTAGCATTATTTACAGCTTCAGAAACCATTTCCTCAAGCATAATAGGATCCTTTGGATCAATTAAAGTAGGATTAATTTTCATTCCTTTAATTGTTCCATCACCTAGTATAGTAATAACTATAGAGCCGTTCTTATAATCAACCTCGAATTCTTTTTTATAGAATTCCTCTTGCTTTTTTTGAATCTCTTTTTGAAGTTTTTGAGCTTGAGCAGCCATTGCTTGAAAGTTCATATATAAGGCTCCAATATTTAATAATTTATAGTGTTAATATTATAAAATAATATTAAATGTTATGCTAGTTAAAGTCGCTCAAGCAAAACTGAAATTACAAATTTTGGCTACACCGATAGGAAACCTGGAGGAATTAACTTTTAGAGCAATAAAAGCTCTAAAGGAATGCGAGTGCATTTTATGTGAAGACACAAGAGTAACTAGTAAGTTACTTGCTAAGTTAGACATTCATAACAAAGAATTAATTAGTTACCAAAAATTTAATGAAAAACAAAAAGTTGACTTAGCACTTAATAAAATTAAAAACAAAAAAACTATTTTAGTTTCTGACGCTGGTTATCCATGCGTTTCAGACCCAGGATATGCACTTGTTAATAAGTGCTATGAACAAGGTATTGCTGTTGAAGTGTTAAACGGACCAAGTTCTATTATTCACTCAGCTGTTGCGTCTGGTTTAAATTTAAACAACTTTTACTTTAATGGCTTTTTACCACATAGTGGTAGTCAAAGAAAAGAAAGACTTAAACAACTAATAAATATTAACGTGCCCATTATTTTCTTTGAATCTGTTTATCGTATAAAAGAATCACTAAAAGATATTAAAGATATTTTTAATGATCCATATATAGTAGTTTGTCGTGAGTTAACAAAACTTAACGAAACAATTTATCGTGGCAGATATGATGAAATCATAAATGAGATTGATGAAAGAGGAGAGTTTGTTATTGTTGTTAACAAACAACAAGTAAAAAAACACGATTACAATCTAAAAGATCTTATTAAAGAAGTTAACCAAATGGTTAAAAATGGTTTAAATTTAAAAAAAGCTTGCAAAGAAGTTTCTATCACAAGTGGTGTTCAAGCATCTTTAATTTACAACGCCGTGGTTGCCAACAAAAAGGTTAAGTAATGATTAGATATAGGTTATATGGTAATTTGCGTTTGCAAGGCATAAAAAAGGCATTTAATGCCATTTGTGTTTCGACAAACAAACAACTAAAACTATCTAGCAATCTTGAATTTGATGTCAACATCGTGCACTTAAACAAGATACGCGCGCTCAATAAAAAATATAGAAACATAAATAAACCAACAGATGTTCTTAGCTTTGCTAATAGAGATAATGGTAATGTTCATATTTCTCTTCTTGGAGAAATATACATATGTATAGAAAAAGCAAAACAACAAGCTAAACTATATGAACACAGCTTACAACGTGAATTAATATTCTTATTCACACACGGGCTATTACATTTATTAGGCTACGATCATAAAACAAAAAAACAAACTAAAGCATTAAATGCTTTAACTAATAGAATAATTAACAAAGCACAAATAACTAGTAAATATATAATTAAATAAATATGTCAACACCAAGTGTAACAAAACGAAAACAAAAAGGAGCATTCTTTAGGAAGTTTGCTTATGCCTTTAGAGGCATTGGTTCTGCTTTAAGAGAAGAACTATCATTAGTAGTACATTTTATATGTACCGCTGTTGTTTTGGTTGTTGGTGGAATTTTACATGAAGGAATGTATTATTACGACTGGATTATTTTAATAATCTCTATGCTGCTACTAATCGGTGTTGAACTTTTAAATACTGCTATTGAAAATCTAGTAGACATGGTTTCGTTCAAGTTTAGCTACAATGCTAAAAAGATAAAAGACATATCTGCTGGAGCCGCACTAGTTTTAAGTGTTATGGCAATCATCTCTAGCTTAACAATTTTAATAATGGCTCTTTTAAGAGTTCTTCAAGTTATTGTCTAATATGACTAAACAATGTACAGTTTGCATAGTTGGTTTGCCAAACGCTGGTAAATCCACATTCCTAAATAATGTTTTAAATAAAAAAGTAGCTATAACTAGCTATAAACCACAAACAACAAGAAACCAAATTAAAGCCATTTATCAAGACAAACGAATTAAAATTTTGTTTTGTGATACACCCGGTTTTCACAAACCAAAGAATAAACTTGATAGTTTTCTAAACTCTCAAGTGAAACAAACTTTTAAGCAATCTGATATTGTTCTTCTATTAATAGATGCTTGTAAAGATCAAATTGAAGAGAATAAGATTCTAATTGATGTAATCAATTCCTACAAGATAAAAGATTTACTAGTGTTATTTACTAAAAAAGATTTAGCTGGCGATGTTAACTTAGTTAGAAAACTAGAAATGTATGGTTTAGAAAAAACTAAACATATGTTTATAAGCAACAATAGCAAACAAGACATTAATAATGTTGTTTCATACATATATGATTTAACACCTAGCGGCAATACAATTGACTTAGATATTAATGAAAATGATGAATTTATGATTAAAGAAATCATAAGAGAACAAGCTCTATATAACCTTAAACAAGAAGTGCCTCATGCTATTGCAGTAACGGTTGGTAACAAAAAATGAGATAAAGAGAAAAACACATTTTTTATTGACGCAAGCATAATTGTTGAAAAAGAAAGCCAAAAACCAATCGTAATTGGTTCTGGTGGTAAAATGATTAAACTTATTGGAACCAAAGCAAGACTAGAATTATTAAAGATATTTGATTGCAAAATAGTTTTAAAACTATTTGTTAAAGTTAAACAAGATTGAAGAAACGATGAAACCGTTTTAGAATCGTTAGGTTATTTTAAAAAATAAAATGAGTGAGACAATAACAAAAGGATATTTAATAGCCAAGAATGACTTTCAAACATTTGATGAAATCATTACTTTTATAAATGAATATGGAAATAAATTTGTTTGCTTAGCAAAAGGAACAAAAAAGATTGAAAGCCACAATGCCAGAAATATGGATTTAGGAAATTTTTGTGAATTTCAATTTTTCCTTGCTCGTGGTGAAGACAAAGTTTCTAAATTAATGAAGATTAATGCTATTGATAAGGTTGAATGACCAAACTTTAGACAAAGTCTAATTGCTCTCAACTCATTAACCAACCAGCTAATTTATCCAAACAAAAAGAATTATGAATTTTATAAAAAGATGAGAGCATATGCATTAGATGACACTATCAATGATGCTAAAGCTGAACTAATAATTTTAAGAAATTATTGTAAGCTAACAGGAATAGATTTACATGTAACTGATTGTGTAGTATGTCATAACCACCACATTAAAACCTTTTCTTTTGAAAAACACGGTTTATTATGTGGCCAATGTTTTGAAAAATATGGTGGTGTAGAATATGATTTGCGTTTTTGCAAACTTATCTATCATCTTTTTAAAGATGAATATGAAAAGATGGATGAATATAAAGAACAATTTCCTATTTTGATAAAGCACCTAAAGCAATATATATCAGACAATAACGGGACTTATTTTGCTAAGAGCAAGTATAATAAGTAAGAAAATAAGGAACAGAAATAATAATGACTCCTATTGCAATTGTAATGTTTGTGTTTGGTGGAATAGCTTTAATAGTAGGGCTATTATTATCTGGTAGTGGTACTGGAGCAGGATTAAATGCTCAAGCAGGCCAAGACCTTGAACTATTCAAAAAGACAAAAGACAGAGGATTTGTAAAAATTTTACAAATTATTATGTTTTTATTAATGCTTGTGTTAATTGCACTAGGTATTGCATTGTTATGCATTCCTAAGTAGTTATGCAAAGCAAAAAGATAGATTACTCTAGACAAATTTTAGAAATTATTTCCAAAGAAAATAAAAGACCAATACCAGTTGGTATTATTTTAAAAAAACTGTCTAAAGAAGTAGAACAAGTAAATAAAAAAGTTTTCTTTGCAAATATTCAATTTTTAAAATCTACAAGCCAAGTTAGAGTTTTAAGAAGTGGCAAATTAGTTTTAGGTTATCCAAAAGCTGAAGCTGACATGAGCAACATTTATGTTGGGAACATATCAATTAACTCAACTTTTGCTGGTTTTATTACTTTAGAAGGTGAAGAAGAAAGCAAATTTTATGTACATAAAACAAATTTAGGTGGAGCACTAGATGGTGATAAGGTTGAATTTGCTTTATTAAAAATACCAGAAGATCCTACTAAAACTTTAAAAGATGCAAAAGTTATTAAAGTTCTAGAACACAAAAAAGGATATTATGTTGGTTTATTTAAAACAGATGGTTTTAACTATCAAGTAGAATGCGATAATAAAAAAATGTATTTGCCAGTAAAGCTTGCAAACACGACTGGATTAACCAACGGAACCAAATTTTTATTTAAAGTTGATAAATTTACCAACAAGGAAGCAATATGTTCAATAGCTAAAATTATCGGCCACATCTCTGATGTGGGGACTGATATTCTATCTATAGTTTATGATTTTGGTTCTGAACCAGAATACCCACAAGAAGTTTTGGACCAAGCAAATAGCTTGTCTGTTAAGATTGACGATAAACAAAAAAGCTTAAGAAAAGATCTAACAAAGTTAGAGATAGTTACTATTGACCCAAAAGAATCAAAAGACTTTGACGATGCTATCTATACAAAACAAATTAATGAACATGAGTTTAAACTTTATGTATCAATAGCAGATGTTAGTCACTATGTGACTAAAGATAGTCCATTAGACAAAGAAGCACTTAAAAGAGGATGCTCAATTTATTTGGTTGATAGAGTTATACCAATGTTACCTCATGTCTTATCTGATGACATATGTTCACTTAATCCAAACCTTGAAAGATTAGCTTTAACATGCGAGATGATTATTGATGACAAAGGTAACTTTAAGGATATACAAGTATATCCTTCAATTATCAAAAGTCATAGAAGATTTAGTTACGACGAAGTTAATGATTTCTTTTCTAAAAAAGATAATTTGGAAAAAGATTCTAATGAAATAAAAACAATGTTAAATGATTCATTTAAGTTGCACAAAATTTTAACCAAAATGAAACATGACAGAGGCTACATTGAATTAGAAGTTCCAGAGCCAAAAATTATCGTAAACGATAAATGTGAGCCAATTGAAATTAAATTAAGAGAATCTGGTGAAGCGCAAAAAATGATTGAAGATTTTATGGTGGCTGCCAATGAAGCTGTAACAATTTATGCTGAAAAGAGAGATTGACCATTTGTTTATCGTACACACGATAAACCAAAAGCTGAAAGGCTTGAAACGTTTAAAGTCGAAGCTAAAAAGTTAAACTTTAAATTACCATCAGGTGAACTTGAACCTACACCAAAGGAATTTGCTAGATGGATGGACAATAACAAAGATAACCCAAACATGGACTTAGTTAGCATTGTAATGCTAAGAACTATGGCAAAAGCTAAATATACTGTGCAAAATATTGGACACTTTGGTCTAGCATCTAAAAACTATACACACTTTACAAGCCCAATTAGAAGATATCCCGATTTATTAGTTCACCGTATTTATTGAATGTGATTGTTTGACAAACAATCATATACAGATTCACAAAGAAATAAGGTTGTAGAACAATTAAAAGAATATTGTTTGCAGTCAAACGAATGCGAAGTAAGAGCTATTGAAACAGAAAGAGCAGTTAATGCTCTTAAGTTTGCTCAATACATGAAGAAACATATAGGCGAAGAATTTGATGGGAAAATATCTGGAGTTACTAAATTTGGTGTTTTTGTGGAATTACCAAATACAATAGAAGGGATGATTAGATTGACCAACCTAAAAGATGATTTCTATTCATATGATGAAAAGAATTATCAATTAGTTGGCAAACAAACCAACAAGATTTTTACTTTAGGAACTAAAGTTAAAGTTAAATGTATTGGTGCTAATTTATCTGAAAGAGCGATTGACTTTGCATTAGTCAAGAGACTATAGTTATGAAAATACTTATTAATAATAAGAAAGCTTTATTTAATTACACCACAGAAGATAAATATGAATGTGGAATTTCTTTATTAGGCGCTGAAGTTAAATCAATTTTAAATGCTGAAGCAAACTTAGACGAAGCGTTCATTACTTTTAGAAATAATGAAGCATTCATTATTAATATGCATGTTACTCCATGAAAACAATCTAACTTAAAAGGTGATGATGCAGTTAGAACTAGAAAACTTTTATTACATAAAAATGAAATTTTAAAAATTCAAAACTATGTTAAGAAGAATAAAGCAACAGTTATTCCTTTAAATATTCATTACAATCATGGCAAAATTAAATTAACTATAGCTATAGCTAAAAGGAAAAACGCTAAAGACAAGCGTGAAACTAAAAAGAAAAAAGCTGCTCAAAGAGAAATTAAAAAGTATCTCTAATGTTAAAGAAAGTTATGGAGTTATCCATAATTTTTTTTGCCAATTCTTCTTTATTAATTTGTAATTTTCTAGATATATCATCTAGAACATATTCAACATATTGAGGATAATTTGTTTTGCCCCTCATAGGTACAGGCGCCAACCATGGACCATCTGTTTCAATCATCATTCTATCTAAAGGAATTACTTTTATTGCTTCATTTAATTCTTTAGCATTTTTAAATGTGATAATGCCCGGAATTGAAACCATATATCCTAATTGGATATATTTTTTTGCTAGTTCTGGGCCTTTAGCAAAACAGTGTATTCAAACATTTTTAGGATTCTTAACCATTTTTAAAATTTCTAAACAATCATCTTCTGCATCTCTAACATGAATGCAAACTGGAAGATTGTATTTGTTAACCAACTCTAGTTGTTTTTTAAAAAACAAAGTTTGTTTTTCTTTGTCAACATTTTCATAGTGATAGTCTAAACCAATTTCACCCCAAGCAACAACCACATCTTTATTTTTTAAATAAAGGTCTTCTAATTTTTCTATATCTTTTATATCTTTGCAATTATCAGGATGGATGCCAATTGCGGCATAAATTTGACCTTTATATTTCTTTGCTTGTTCAACTGCAATCTTAGAATCTTCTAAGCAAGTTCCAACACAATTAAAAATTACATTTTTATTCTTACAAATATCAATAATGTTAGGAAGTTCTTCTAACATTGGACTCATATTTGTATGAGTGTGAGTGTCATATAAAAATATCTTTTCCATATTGTTTTACTTATATAATAAATTACGAGTTTTTTGTATAAAAAACGCTCGAGTGGCGGAACGGCAGACGCGATAGACTCAAAATCTATTGATGGCAACATCTTGGGGGTTCAAGTCCCTTCTCGAGCACCATGATAAGACTATGCATTTTTTGCATAGTTTTTTATTTTATAAAAAATATATTTCTAGATATATGCATTTCTATATAATTTATTAAATATATTAACTTTTGGAAAATGGCTAGAACAAAAAAAACAGTTAAAAAAGTTGATTTAGTAAAATGACCAGTAAAAAAGGTCATCAATAAGTTTTTTGTATATAACATCTTTTTAACTCTTGGATTAGCTATGCTAATTCTATCAGTAGCATTTAATAGTGCTTTTGCTGGTGACATGAACAAAATCATTGGTAACATTGTTACGTCATGTGTTGTTCTATTAGTTGGATTAGTTGGTGGTATTGTTTATTCTGTCTTTTTGAAAACCAAAACAGAAAAACCTTTAGAGAAGAAATTTTCTAAACTAACACAACAATTTTTCTGAATACCAATTATTGGGATTATCTTTGATAAGATTTGAAAATCTAAGGAAAAAAGGCAAGAATTTATACTAAATGTTAGAAGAAACCCTGAATATAAGAAACCAAAATTTTCTTTGCCAAGTTCAATTACATTGATTTTTGCTGCATTAGTTGGTGTTGTCTTTTTAATTTGAGTTTTGTATTTGTCTGGAATGATTAAAACGGAAGTTGTTGACCCAGAAACAGGAGCAGTTACATACAATACAATTCCTGGCATTTTAGATATATTCTTAAATCCTTTAAGAGGATTTGCCGGCTATAAAAGAACTATGGGTTTAGATCCTAGTGGAGAAGAAATAACAAAACAAATTAACGGTGTTGGTTCTATTGTTATTTTCTTGTTCTTATTTAATGGAACAATGACTTTAGTCAACGACTCTAAAGCTATTGATGCAGGAATTGGCGCATTACTTAAAAAAATGAAAGGAAAAGAAATAATTCTTATTCCTATATTAATGCTTATTTTAGGTATATGTGGTTCGACATTTAACATGTGTGAACAACTATTACCACTATTTATGATCATCATCCCAATCATGTTTGCGGCTGGTTTTGATGTCATGACAGGATTTTTAATGGTAAACATGGGCGCCGGTGTAGGTGTTATGGCTTCTACAGTTAACCCAGTTTTAATTGGAACAGCCATAGGCTCTATTCCATTTCCAACAGATATTACTATAATGACAGGAATCGTTTGAAGATTAGTAATGTTTGCTGTTTTAATGGCAACAACAATTATTTGTACCGTTCTTTATGCAAGAAAAGTAAGAAAACACCCTAAAACATCTTGTGTTTACTTACAAGAAAACCAATTTAAAGAAAGATATACATTTGATAAAGATGTTGTTTTACAAATGACAGGCAAAAGAAAAGCAACACTAATTGTCTTTGGTATAGCATTCTTAATGCTAATTATTGGTTTTGTTGATTGAAAAGCAATTACAGGATTTACTGGATTTGAACAACTAGTAAACTGATTAAGAGTTAACTTCCCATTCTTGTCTTCTATTACACCGCTTGGTAGCTGAGGAATGGTTGAAGCTGGTATGTTATTCTTTATTGCGGCAATAATTATTGGTGCAATCAACTGAAAGAGTTCTTCTCATTTCTTAAGTACACTATATGCAGGATGCAAAGACTTTATAGGTGTTGCTTTCATTATTTCAGTAGCTAAAGGTATTTCTATTACATTAATGGACTCAGGACTTAATGATGTAATTGCTAATGGTCTTGGCGCTGCTCTTAAAGCAATTTCAGCTGTAGGTGCTGTTCTATTAATATTCCTAGTTATTGCAATACTTACAATATTTGTTCCATCATCTTCTGGTTTATCGTCAGCAATGTTCCCTATGATTAGTAGTTCAATTGCTGCTGCTGGAGCAGGAACAGTTACTATGTCAGGTGCAGTTACAACATTTGCTGCCGGTATGGGTTGATCAAACTTATTTGTTCCTACAGGAATGGCATTGCCATTCTGTGAATGTGCAAAGATTGAATATACAGACTTTATTAAAGCTAGCTGAAAACAAATAGTAATCTTATTGATTGTTGGTGCCGCTTTAATGTGTGGTGGCTCATTTATGCCAAACTTATTCTAAATTTCATTTAGAATACTTTTTCTCTATTTAACTAATACTATTATTTTTTTATAATAGAAATAATATAGTTATTTTTAGTAAATATGGAAATTAAAGAAATAGAAAAAATTGAACCTAAAGAAGTTTTATCTTGGTTTAAGAAAATATGTGAAATCCCACACGGTTCTTATCATGAAGAACAAATTTCAAAATGAATGGTAGAGCAATGCAAAAACCTAGGTTGTGAAGTTAAAGTTTATCCAAGTGGAATGATTTTAGCAAAACAAAAAGCAACCAAAGGCTGCGAGAACTGACCAACAGTATTATTACAATCACATCTTGATATGGTTTTAGCAAAAGTTGATGGTTGTAAAAAAGATTTAGTTAAAGAACCAATTGAACCATATTATGATCCTGAAACAGGATTAATTAAAGCTAAAGGAACATCTTTAGGTGGCGATGATGGTATAGGTGTAGCTACACAACTAGCTATTATGGCTAATCCAACAATTATTCATGGACCACTTGAACATCTTTTTACAGTTAATGAAGAAGACCACCCTGGTCAATGTATCATTGACGATATTCAAAATGGTGATCTAACTGCTAAATACTACATTAATGTAGATGGTGAATGCTTACACGATTTAGTTTATGGTGGTGCAGGTTGTTCGACAATGAAATACAATTGTCCTGTTGAACTAATACCTAATAATACTAAGCTTAATGCTTACAATGTAACATTAAATGGTTTTACTGGTGGACATTCAGGAAACAACATTACACGACCACACATTAATCCAATTGTTTTCTTAGCTCAATGTATCATTGACTTTGCTGAATTAAATAATTATGAAGTTCCTATTTTTAAATTTGATGGTGGACCAATCAATAACTCTTTACCGGTTTATGCAAAAGTAAATCTTTTATTAACTGAAGATAAATTTGAAAAATTTAAGAGATTTATTCTTAACCAACTTTTATTAGCAAAGAAAGTTGCACAAAAACAAGAAGATGGTGCAGTTGTTTTATTTGACAAAGTGGAAAGCCCAGACAAAACATATTCTTGGGAAACATCAAAAAGAATTTTGCTTTTTGCTGCCCTGGCGCCCAATAAAGTGTTTACACAATCTATTAATTCTCAAAAAATGTATTCTTCATCAAACCTAGGTTTTATTTGTATTGATGATGGTAGAGTTAACATAGACTTTAAAGTACGTAGCTTTGTTGATAGTGAAATTCAAAGAACAATTAGAAAAATTTCCTCTTTAGGAAAATTACTTGGATTTGAAAACTTCACACAAGAAGGAAGACTATTTGCATTTATTAATGACATCACTAATAACTATGTTGCACAAATTTGAAGTTCAGCATATCATGATTTAGTTGGTGGTCAAATTAATTTCTTAGCGGTTCCGGGTGGACTTGAGTGCGCGACACTTTGCGCTAAGAACCCACAAATGACAGGAAACACTATAAGTGTTAACACTACACTTTATAATTGTCACTCTCCTTCTGAAGGTTTTAATGTTTCAGATACAGTTAAATTCTGAAAACTTATTAAAGTTGTTCTTTCAAGACTAAAAGGTCCTAAGTAATGCCACGTAAACACTTAGTAGCAAGTCAAACCAATAAAAAGCAACAAATGCAAGCTAAAATTTGGTTGAAACTTGCTAAAGAAATTAAAGCCGCTGCAAAAGTTGGCGGCCCCAATATCGAAGCAAACCCAAGACTAAAAGCCGCCGTTGAAAAGGCTCTTAGTAACAATTTATCTCGTGAATCTATTGAAAGAAATATTTCTGGTGCAGCAAAAGATCCTGCCAACATGGTAGCATTAACATATGAATGTTATGGACCAAACGGATCACAATTTATTATTCATGCTTTAACTGATAACCAAAATAGAACTGCAAGTAATCTAAGAGGTTATTTGTCTAAGATTAATGGAACTATTGCCAAACCAAATAGTGTTAAACTTTTCTTCAACAATTATGGAACATTTATTCTTGTAAAGAATAATACAACTAACGAAGACACTATTCTAGAAGCATTGTTAGATTATGAAGTTATAGACATTATTGAACACGAAGACAACTTTGAAGTTTATGTTAATCCAACGCAATTTTACGAAGCTAAAAAATCTTTGACAAATGCTGGCTTTAATATTCACGAAGCCGACATTAAACTTGTTGCTCAAGACAAAAAAGATATTACTGACGAAGCATTATTAGCAAAGATTGAAAGATTTATCGATTCTTGTGAAGATGACGACGACATCCAATCAGTAGTTACTAATTTGCTTTAATATTTATCTTTTTTATTAATAAAAAAGTAAATATTTTTTTTATATATATAATTAAAAAACATTTCTATGAATTTTGTTTATTACAAATTTTTGTTTATTACAACATTCAAAAAGAGACCAATTTGGATCACATGATTGTTATATTTGATAACAACCAGTATGTTTTTAATCGTTCTACCTTTAGCTGCAAGAATGAGTGTTTATCAAGTGTGAGCAAACACAACAATGGCAGTTTGTGAGTCATTCTTAGGAATGACTGTTGCCTTATTTACAGCAGTACTAGCAATTAATATTTTTAAAGACAGTAACGAAGAAGGAACAGAATTGATTGTTATTTCCAAACCAATTTCAAGAAAAACAATTGTTTGGACTAAGTTCTTTACATTCTTTAGCTACTGTTTGATGGTAAATATATCAGCAGTAATTATTACTGCATTAACATGATTTATTCCTAAAACAGAACCTCAATTCTATTGAGGGCTTGTTGTTAGCATGTTTATTGGTAACTTAGTAAGTTTTGGTGTTTTTGGATCACTAGCAGTTGTTATCTCAGCTAAATTTGCTAAAGTTGGTATTATTATTGCCAACATTGTTGTTTCGTTAGTATTTTTGGTTTACCAAACACTAACATTATTTGTGTTCCGTACACCATTAAAAGCAGTTACTGATGACAACATAACGCCCAACACTTACATATACGCCAAGAGAAAACTTAACGATTGATCATATGAAGAAAAGGAACTAGTTGATTTTGAAAGTGTTCCTTTCATCAATGCGCAAGGCGAACCTGAATATGCAATTAAATGTAATACAGGAACGTGACAAGACATAGTGGACTACTGAGAAGGTAATGTTAAAGCCAAAGACCCAACAAAGATTTTGAATGTTACAGATTTTGCTGGTCAAGTATCTTTAAGCTATCTTTCTGCCGGAATTAATAAATTTTCTGAAAGACAAGCAAGAAGAATCTTTGCTATATCTAGATTTTGAGACTATAAGTTAAAATCTCCAGCCAGCCCTGAATTAATTGAACATGAGGACCATAAAACAGTTAAAGCTGATAATTGAGAAGAACCAATTCCACTTATTTACGCAGATAATCAAAAATATAACGTTAGTGGTGCAGATGTTTATATTCCTTCAACTTGTGGTTCTGTTGGTGTTAGAGCAACAAAAGCAGCAAACTTATCTGGTTTTGCTGAAAGAGTTCCGATTGGTAACTATAAAAAAGCTGAGCTTTTTACAAGAAGAGATGTTTACTTTGAAAAAGAAGATTATGACAAGTATCATGAAGGTTTTGAAGACATGTATGATAATGTTTTCAACTCTAATCTAAAAGAAGGCCAATACTATAAACAAGATGTTTTTGACAACCCATGTGACTATCAAAAGACATGATCACACACGGAAAATCTTGCTCGTTACTATGATTTAGTTTGAATATATTTAATGAATAAAGCAGAAGATTACAATGTTCCTGTGTTATCACATCCAGACTTTGATGTTCATTCTGTATGAGATTTAAATGATAGATTTCTTCAATTTAAATATTTTTGCTTTTACAAAGCATATGAAGATCAACAAGACATATTAAGAAATAATCCAACAATTGAAGCAGAGGCGGCTGAGCGTTTAAACATAATTTCTGAGTTAAATAATTTTTTCCCTTATATAAGTGTTAAAAATTCCGACGAGGGTTGAATGTTACAAGATGTAATAGATTCTGCTTCTCCAATTCACCTTTTAGAAACAGGTTCTGAAACTGTTGACTTCACTGCCTTAGAAAGATTAAGAAACAGTTCTTTATCTGACGATATTAAGAAAGAATGTTCACTTGCAATGTGAGAAAAATATGCTGCAATATTTAATACAACATGTGACCCAACAGAAAACTATATGTTTAAATCTATTGAAACACCAATGAGAACAGCTGAATATTATGGTGAAGTTTATACATTTACTAAAACATGATCACCATATCTTGTAAATGCTTTAGGTGTGCCAACAGGATTAAATATGTGTCTTTTCTTTTATGAGGCCCAAAAAACAACAAACTTCTGAGTATATGCACTAGTTTGAATACTTATATCAACATGTTTATTTGGTGCAGGAGTTGTTGTGTACAACAAATACGATGTTAAATAGGAGTTTATTATGGAATTAAATACGATAAAAGAACAAAACAATTTAAACGTTAAAAAATTTGTGAAAGAATTCAAGAGTCACAAACTTTCTAGACAAAACACTGAAACAGGTATTGAACACTATAAGAGTCTTAAAAACAAACCTATTTTATTTGTAGAAAATCTATACAAAAAATATCCTAGAAAAAAAGCTCCAGCAATTAATCACGTTTCATTTAATGTTTATCCAGGACAATTCCATGCTTTCATTGGTGCTAATGGTGCTGGTAAAACCACATCCATTAAATCAATTATTGGTGCGTATGCAAGATGATCTGGAACAGTTTTAATAGATGGTCACAAGAACACATCAATTGAAGCTAAGAAAGCATTAGGATACATTCCAGAAAACGCAAGATTCCCAACAAGAATGTCTTGTTTTAAATATTTAGTTTGAATGGCAAGATTAACTGGCATGAAGAAAAAAGAAGCTAAAGAATTTGCAGTTAATAAATTAAAAGAACTTAAGTTATGAAACTTAAGAAGTAAAAACCCCAATAGTTTTTCTTCAGGGCAAAAGAAAAAAGTTTTACTAGCTCAAGCACTAATTCATAACCCAAGAATTCTAGTTATGGACGAACCAGCAGCTAATCTTGACCCAAAAGCAAGACTAGAATTATTTGATACACTTAATAAATTGAAAATAGCTGGTAAAGCAATATTTATCTCATCTCACGTTTTAGCTGAATTAGATAGATACGCTAATGCTGCTACTATATTAGATGGTGGAAAAATAGTCTTCACTGGAACAACTAAAAAACTATTTGAAAAATATGCAGATAGAAAAGTTATGGTTAATGTTGATAAGAGAGACTTGCTAAAGCAATTCTTAAAAGAAACAGGAATAAAATACCATATTGACTCTATTTCTTTGAATTATGTAATCAACTTTATTACAAAAAGACAAGAAATGGATTTCTTTAGTTTCTTAACTAAACACAAAATGAATTTAATCACTTATACAGAAATAGGAAACAAATTAGATGACATTTACAAGAAACTAATTAAATTTGGTTCAGTAGACACAATGAGTAATAAATAATGAAAAGGATAAGCAGAGGAGAATTTAACAGTAATCCAAGAATAGCCTACATGGGCTTCTTGTTTGAAACGTTCTTTAAAAGACCGTTTGCTTATATTATTGCGGTTCTTTATTTGCTTTACCTAATGATAATATTGCTTATTGTGCCTGCAACCATTAAACAAGAACCATTATTTATATGAAACATGAGCACATTTAATATGCCAATATTTAATTTGTTCTTTATTTCTGCCGCAACATCTTCTGTTGCTGTAACTATTTTTAGGGTTGGAAGAGAAGACGGAACAGATTTATCTTTAAGTGCCAAACCATTAACAAAAGGTTCGGCAGTGGGTATTAAAACATTAACATACTTGTTAATAATTCTTATGTTCTGTGCCATTTCATTAATAATTGTTGCGTTAATTCGCCCAATATTTGGTGTTTATAATCTTACAACAAACCCAACAGGTGTAGAAACATCTAAATATTTTGCAATTTTAGTTTCAATCTTTGTTGGAAACATTGTTAACATGTGTTTATTTGGTGGTGTTTCTGTCTTTATTTGTATGGTTGGTGGTCAAGTAATTACAATGATAGGGACAATTGGTTTAGCCTTTGTAATGTGTTTATTAAACTTTGTTTATCCTCAAATTGCTACATCGCCAAATGATGTAATTGAAGATACTTTTAACTCAAGTATTTTAAGTTTTAGAGCAAACACAAGAGCACAATATGAACATCCAGAAGATGCTGTTTCATACTCTTATGCATCCATTCAATGTCATTTAGGTGACAACTATGAAGAAATACTTCACTTAGAAACTAATGACACTTGAAAAGAAGCACAAAGACAAGGAAAAACAGGATTTATCAATTACATTGATTTTGGTAAACAATTAAGTAACTTATATGTTGCTTTTGGTCTTGAATCAATGAAACTTGAAGATGCTAAACAACTATATATTGGTGCTAACACACAATTCAATTATGATATTTTAGATAATACACATGTTGGCGATCCAACTAATATAAATAATGGCAATTATCCAATTGGATGTTATGAAAGATTTACCTCTCAAGGTAAAACTTATCCTAAAGTAAGAATTATTGGTGGTGATGTAGGTAAATTTGAAACAACAAACTGATATATCCAATCAAAATATAGAGAAGTTGATTTTGATTCAGTGTGTGTTGTTTCTAGAAACCCTGAAACATTTTATCATCCAACAGACCCAGAACAGAGGGAAAAATTTAACAATAAGCTATGAGTTAAATTAGACAAAGACTTAGTCTTAAACGAACAGGAAACAACAGTCGCAACAGACCTATTTAATCAATACATTAATGAAACCGTAGCTAGCAGACGTGACTTCTTTAATACTGCTGCCGTAAAATCGGCAATGAACAATGTTTTCTATGATGGTACTTGAGAAGACCTTCAAAACAATGAAGATTGAACAACTATGTTCAATACAATCGCTAGAATTCATTATTTTTGAGCCATAAAAGCTCAAGACACACAAAATCTAATAATTCAACAATGACTTGAAACAAAACACCCCGGTGAAGAACACAAGTTTCCTTTCACAAGTAAAGAATACATAGAGTGAAGTGATCACATTATTGAAGAAGGAACACCACAAGAGAAAAAAAATAATGAGGATATCCAACAGATATTTGATGACGGCTTCTTTGTTAATGTTGGATCAGGAGCAACAGATCGATACTATTCAAAACTTGTTACTTCAACAATGTCCGTAGCTGAAACTTTTGCTAACTTATATCAATATAATGTAACAAACTTTTATTCTATTTATGCTATTGTTACTGCTTGATCACTAATTTCAGTTATTTTATTAGCAAGCTCAATTATTGTTTATAAGAGAACAGATTTCAAATAGTTATCTTGTAAAGATAATATCGCCAAAGTTTATCTTTAAATATTCACACATTTTTTGTTTTAGTATTCACACATTAACAAAATCTGGTTTTGTTTTTCATTCTTTGTTAATTCCTACTATTTCATTAGTTTGTGAATTTGTATAAACAATTTCACTATCATTAACTTTTAAAGATCATGATGGTAAAAAGTCTATATCGATATGATAGATGTAATAACATTCTAATTCATCCATTTCTTTTAAACCTTTAGCTTTATAAAGCAAATCAAAATCATCTTTAATCCTAACTATCTTAATGTTTGTTGGTTGATGATTTAAATGCAAATTTCTTCTAAAATGCACTCTATCTTTTAATAAAGATTTTCTAGCAATAGAATCTAAATATTTTGAACGCTTTTTGCTTTGAAGTCTTTTCATAAAATAATTATAATAACATATATGAAAAACTTTTTCCAAAGAGAACCAGGAAAAGACTACAACACAAAGTATTTATCATACATTAAAGATAAAGTAAATGTTGCCAATCTTTTTAGTTTAACTAAAAAGCAAATTTTAAATTTCTATCATTTTGGTCAAGCACAAAACTTTTTAGCTTATCGTTTTGCAATTTTGAAACAATGAATGAAAGAAAATGAAAGATATGTTAAAACTTATCCAGATGAATTAGATGAAGTTATTGATAAGCTTTGTTTGAGAAACGAATTAAATAGTTTTGAGAAGCAATACATTATCAATGTTAATGCTATTGTTTTTGCTAAAGTTAGAAATTTAAAACAATTAATCGTTGACTTTTCAATTAGACCAAAAGAACTAGTTTTTTATAGATATGAAATCAATGAGTTTAATGAAATTAAAAACGGACAAAATAAAGAAGTTTTAACATTATGTGATTTCTATATTACTACCGAACGTTTGATAGTTTCTAAACAGATTGACATTATTTCAATTGATTATGCTCAAATTAATAACTATGAAGTAAAAAGAAACCGTATAGTTTTTAATCTTAAAAATAATAGAAGATATTCTATTGTTTGTCACAATGCACTTGTGATTTATGTGTCTTTAGAAAGAGTATTAAAAAGACAAAAGATTTATTTAAATAAGTAATATGAATAAAATCTTAAAATTTAAATTATCTTCTGCTCCTAAAAAACCAGGATGTTATCTTTGAAAAGATAATAATGGCGAAATTATCTATGTTGGTAAAGCAATAAATCTATTCAATAGAGTTCACCAATATTTCAATAGATTACATGATTACAAAACAACTCAACTTGTTGCAAATATAGCTGATGTAGAATTCTTTGTTGTTAAAAATGAAAACGAAGCATTAATTCTAGAAAACAACTTGATTAAAAAGCATAGACCAAAATACAATGTTTTATTAAAAGATTCATCCGGTTATCCATATATTGTTGTTACTAATGAGAAAAACCCAAGAATTTTATACACCCATTTTACTAACAAATATAAAGGAACATATTATGGTCCATTTGCTTCTAAAACATTTTTTAAAAAGGAACTTTTTACTTTATTAAATGAATTATTTCCTT
>JAZUGL010000008.1:0-36612 GCA_045641165.1 Mycoplasmoidaceae bacterium | reverse complement strand
CACATGATTTACCAAGTACTTCATGATATAAAGATCCTTTTTTATTCATAGTTACTCTAGTAATATTGTTCTTAGCATTCTTAGTTGCTTTTTTCATAGCATTAGGAATTTCTACAGATTTTCCCATACCAAAACCTACTTCACCTTTTTTGTCTCCAACAACAACTAACACAGAGAAACCCATATTACGTCCACCTTTAGTTGTTTTCGAAATACGTTTAATTGCAACAACCTTTTCATTGAAACCATCTATAGATGATCTTGGTTTTCTTGCAAATGGTTTCTTTCCATCTTTACCATCTGCTTTTTTAGTTGCAACTTTCTTATCATCTTTTTTAGAAGTAGCTTTAGCTTCTTCTTTTTTAGGTTGTTCGGCCTTAACTTCTGGCTTTGGTTGTTCAACCTTAACTTCTTGTTTAACTTCAGTCTTAGGTTGTTCTACTTTGTTTTCCATATTATTTCCTTCCATATTAGAATACTAATCCTTCCTTTCTTGCAGCTTCTGCTAAAGCAGCTACTCTTCCGTGGTATTTGTTACCACCACGGTCAAAGCTTACTTTTTTAATCTTTTTAGCTAGAGCTTTTTTTGCAATATCTGCGCCAACTTTTGCGCATGCTTCTTTATTTCCATTTTTAAGTTTTAATTGTTTAGAAGATGAACTTACTAAAGTAGTACCAGTGTTATCATCAAAAATTTGTGCAACAACATGAGCATTAGATTTAGTAACAATTAAACGTGGTAATTCACTACCAGTCTTTTTAAATTTATTAACAATACGTCTATGACGTATATCTCTTGCATCTTTTCTTGTTTTGTTAAATTTTTTCATTGTGATTCACCTTCTTATTTCTTAGCTGGAGCAGCTGCGCCACCTGCAGCAGATTCAGCAGTCTTACCAACTTTACGGATAATGTGTTCACCCATGTACATTATTCCTTTGCCTTTATAAGGTTCAGGTGGTCTTACTGCACGTACCTTAGCAGCAAATTCACCTACTACTATCTTGTCATAGCCAGTAATTTCAATTTGGATTGCACTTGGACAAGTAACTTTTAAACCAGTTGGAATAACAAATTCAACTGGGTGGCTAAAGCCAATGGCTAATACTAACTTACCATTTGATACTGATGCTTTATAACCAACACCAACAATGTTTAGTGTTTTCTTATAACCTTGGTTAACACCAATAATTGCATTGTTGATGTTAGCATTTACTGTACCGTGGTACATTTTTGTTTGTTTTTCGTTATCACTACGACTAACTTTAATGTGGTTGTCAATCTTTTCAACCTTAATAAGGTTGCTAGGATAATTAACACTTAATTCTCCTAACGGTCCTTTAATTCTTACAATACTAGGAGCAATGTCCACAGTTGTGCCAGAAATGATATTTATCAATTTATTTCCTTTATGTGACATATTAGCCTCCTATCATACATAAGCGATTACTTCGCCACCGATTCTTGCTTTAAAAGCGTTTTTATTAGTCATAACACCATGACTAGTAGAAACGATAGCAATACCTAAGCCGTTTAATACTCTTGGCATATTTTCATACGAAGTATAAACTCTTAGACCTGGTTTAGAGATTTGTCTTAAACCATTGATTGCTGGGATTTGGTTTTTATATTTTAAGTAGACAATAGTTATTTTCTTAGCTGTTTTACCAACTTTTTTAACAACATAATTTGAGATATAGCCTTCAGATTTCATAATATCAACAATGGCTGTTGATAAATTTGAAGTTTGAATCTTAACAGTATTCAATCTTGCTCTGTTAGCATTATTTAGTTTGCTGATTAAGTCAGCAATAGGATCCATAAACATATTCTATTTCCTCCTATCAACTAGCTTTCTTTACACCAGGAATTGCACCTTTGTATGCTAATTCTCTGAAGCAAATACGGCACAAACCATATTTTCTATTTACACCGTGAACACGGCCACATCTTACACATCTTGTGTAACCACGTGTAGAAAATTTAGGTTTTCTAGTTGCTTTTACTCTTAATGATTTTTTTGCCATCTATATCTCTCCTTATTGTTTTTTCTTAATGAAAGGTAAGCCAATAGCTTCTAATAAAGCTTTAGCTTCCTTATCATTATTTGTTGATGTAACAAATGTAACATCAAAACCTCTTACACGTTTAATATCATCGAAGTTAATTTCTGTGAAGATGTTTTGTTCTTTTATACCTAGGGTATAGTTACCATGTCCATCAAAACTATTGTCTTTTAAGCCTCTAAAGTCTCTTATACGAGGCATAGCAATTTTTACAAGTTTTTCAACAAAGTTTCACATTGTTTCTTTTCTTAAAGTTGCTTTAACACCAATTTCTTGGTTTTCTCTTAACTTGAAAGTAGCAATTGCTTTTTTAGATTTTGTCTTAATTGGTTTTTGACCTGTAATTAAGGTAATTTCGTTATATAAAGCATCTAATAACTTTGCATCTTGTGTTGCATCACCTGCACATGAGTTGATAATAATCTTATCAAGTGTAGGCACTTGCATTGGTGACTTATAACCGAATTGCTTAGTTAAAGCAGTCTTAATTTGTTCTGTATATTTTTTAGTTAATGTATTAGCCATCTTAAGTCTCCTTTAACTATTTCTTACTGGCGCCTATTTCTGCGCCAGTTTTTTTAGCTACTCTAACCTTTTGGCCTGATTTGTTAACAACATATTTGATCTTGCTAACACCTCTAGCAGCTTTAGGCACTACTAAAGCAATCTTGCTTAGATTAATCCAAGCTTCTTGTTCTTTAATACCACCTTTTTCTTGTTTCGCACCAGCTTTTTTGTGGATTTTAACTTTGTTAAGTCCTTCCACAATTGCTTTATTGCATTTTGGGCAAACACGCAACACAATGCCTTCTTTGCCCATTAGTTTTCCAGAAATGATTCTAACTTTATCGCCTTTTTTAATTCTTTGCATAATTAGACTCCTTTCTATAAAACCTCTGGTGCAAGAGAAACGATTCTTGTAAATCCTTTTTCTCTTAACTCTCTTGCAACTGGGCCAAAGATACGTGTACCTCTTGGTGTTAAATCATCTTTGATTAACACACAAGCGTTATCATCAAACGTAATCTTTGTTCCATCATTTCTTTTAATGCCTTTTCTAGTTCTTACAATAACGGCATTAAAAACTTGGCCTGGCTTAACTTGTCCAGTTGGTGAACATTTCTTTACAGAAACTTTCACAATATCACCAATATTGCATGTCTTTTGTCAAGAGTGTCCTAGGATTTTGAAAACCCCTACTTCTCTTGCTCCAGTATTATCAGCTACATTTAATCTTGTCATAAATTGGATCATAATTAAGCCGCCTTTCTAACAATTTGTCTCACATAGAAGTGTTTTGTTTTAGAAATAGGACGACATTCAGTAATCCTTACTCTATCACCTACATGAGCTTTATTGTGTTCATCATGAGCTGCATATTTCTTATGAGAAATAACAAGCTTCTTATATAAAGGGTGGTTGTATTTTCTTTCGATTTCTACAATCACAGTTTTGTTGTTCTTTGCTGAAACAACATAACCAGTTAATGTCTTACGTAATTTCTTAGCCATTATTTACCTCCTTTATCTTTTTCTTTAATAGTTGCTTTTGTTGTAGCTTTTGGCTTAGCTTCTTGTTTAACTGAAGCTTTCTTTTTATCTTTTTGATCCTTATTAGTTAATTCATTTAATTTCTTAGGATCAAGTGAGATTGGTTTATTTTTGTTTTTTAGATCATACATGGTTACACCATGAGAACCAATTGAAACTTTAAAACCACGGTTTGTAAGTTCAGTGAAGATTTTTGCAATAGTCTTTCTAATTTCTTTGATTACTGAAACTTTTTCAAGTTCACCAGAAGACAATTTGAATCTTGCTTCAACTAGTTGAAATTTCAATCTAGCAGCAATTGCACATAATTCTTCATTTGACATTTTTTCAAATTCTTTATTTTGTAATTTCTTATTCATGTGCAATTTCTCCTTTCTTAACAACCTTAGTTTTTACGTTAAGTTTGTCTCCTGCCTGCTTTAAAGCAGCTTTAGCTTCAGCTTCAGGTACTCCCTTAATTTCAAACATAACTGTTCCTGGTTTTACAACAGCACATCAGATTTCTGGTGCGCCTTTACCTGAACCCATACGAACTTCTAGAGGTTTTTTAGTTCTAGATAGTTGAGGGAAGATTCTAATATATGGTGCAGGTGCTTTATATTTATCAGTTGCTTTAGATAAAACTACTCTGGCAGCTTCAATTTGTTTATCAGAAACTCAGTTTCCTTTGTGAGAAGGTTTATTTTTACCACAAACACACATTAAACCTCAATCACCAAAGGCAACATATTTATTTCCTTTAGCTTTTCCTTCATATCTTGTTCTGTGTGGTTTACGATATTTAACACGTTTTGGTTGCATCATAATTATTCACCTTCCTTCTTAACTGCAGAAGTTGAAGCTTTAGCTTCATCTTTTGGAAGTTTTAAAACATTAGTTTGTTTAACTTCTGTTCTTCTTCTTGGTTTTCTTGCACGATCAAATGGTTTCTTACCATCTCTGTTAATAGCTTTGAATACATCACCACGATTAATTCAAACTTTAACACCGATTTGGCCATAAGTTGTGTGTGCTTCTTCTACAGCATAATCAATGTTTGCTCTAAATGTACTTAAAGGAATAACACCTTGTGAATATCCTTCTTCACGAGCCATTTCTACACCGCCTAAACGGCCAGAAACGTTTGTCTTAATTCCTTTAGCATGAGCCATCATAGCTTTCTTAATTCCCATCTTTTGTGCAACACGGAAACTAACTCTGTTTTCAATAGCATCGGCTATCTCTCTTGCAATAACTCTTGCACTAAGTGCAACATTTTCATATTGCAATACATTTAATGTGACTTTAATTTTTCTTCCAACAATTTTGTTAATGGCAAGTTCATCACCTTTAACATTAGCATTTTGTGCACCTAAAATTAAACCTGGTTGTCCAGCTCTTACATTTACTGTAATAGCTTTTTGTGTTCTTTCAATTTCACTTTCAACAATTTGAGCTGCTTTATATTTAGTTAAGAAATACTTACGTATTTTCTCATCTTCAATAATTCATCTAGCAGCTTGTTTGTTGTCTAGAGCTTCTCATTTAGAGATTCAGGTTCTGTTAATGTCACATCTAAGTGCATTAGGATTTACTTTTTGTCCCATATTATTTGCTTTCCTTTTTAATTGTTGGTTTGTTTTCTACTTTTTCAGCTTTAGCTGCAGATTTAGTAGTAACTGGCTTTTTGTTCTTGTGTTGGATTTTAGCTTTGATAGCTTTTAATTGCATTGTTTTTTCTGCAGGATTATCAGATAAGACAATAACAAGATGTGAATGTCTTTTTCTAATCATGTTGCTACTACCTTTAGCTCTTGGCATAGCTCTTTTAATAGTTTTGCCTTGATTAGCAACACAGTTATAAACATATAACTTGTCACCATTCATAGAATGGTTGTTAGTAGCATTAGCAATGGCTGAAGATAATAGTTTTTCTAAATATCTAGCTGTTTTCTTATTGCAATGTTGCAAGATAGTTAGAGCTTGTCCAACTTTCTTGCCTCTAATAAGAGCACAAACTAAACCAGCTTTTCTAGAAGAAACATGAACATTTCTTTGAATAACACTAGTTGTCATTATTTAGAACCTCCTTCAGCAGCTTCCTTAGCAGCATCTTCGGCTTTGTTGTTAGAAGAGTGTTGTTTGAAGATACGAGTCATAACAAATTCACCAAGTTTGTAACCAACCATTTCATCAGTTACAAATACATTGACAAATTCTTTTCCGTTATGTACTTGGAAAGTTAAACCTACAAATTCAGGGAAGATAGTTGATCTTCTAGATCAAGTCTTGATAGGTTTTTTCTTGTCAGCTTTTTTCATCGCTTGAACTTTTTTCATTAGGCTAGCATCAACAAATGCGCCTTTTTTATTACTTCTTGACATAACTTTCTCCTACTTTCCGTTTCTTCTTCTAACAATCATGGCGTTAGATGCTTTCTTTTTATTACGTGTCTTAACACCCATGTGTCTTTTACCTCATGGAGTTCTTGGAGCATCTTTACCAACTGGTTGTCTACCTTCACCACCACCGTGTGGGTGATCGTTAGGGTTCATAGCTGAACCACGAACTGTTGGTCTAATACCCATGTGTCTAGACACGCCTGCTTTTCCTAAATTAACTAAGTTATGATCTAGATTAGATACAAAACCAATAGTTACACGACATTTGTTATTGATCTTTCTAACTTCACCACTTGATAATTTAACAAGCACGAATAAACCTGTTTCATCTTTACCCAATACTTGAGCAGAACTTCCTGCTGATCTAATTAATTGAGCACCATGTCCAGGGTTAAGTTCAATGTTGTGAACAAATGTACCTTCAGGAACGTTTTGTATTTCTAAGCAGTTACCTAATTTGATATCTACTTTAGATCCAGAAATTATTTCATCTCCAACTTTAATTCCACTTGGAGCTAAAATGTATTTCTTTGTACCATCAGCATAACATACTAATGAAATGAATGCTGTTCTGTTTGGATCATATTCAATTGTTTTAACAATTGCTTTAATTCCGTCTTTATTTCTTTTGAAATCAATTTCACGGAATTTTCTTTTTTGTGCTCCACCTTGGTGTCTAGTAGTAATAACACCACGAGCATTTCTACCTGCTTCATTATGAATAGAAGAAGTTAGAGGTTTATAAGGTCTAGATGTTGATAACTCTGTTTTATAGTCAATAGTTACGTAAGTTCTCTTACCACTAGATCTTGTCTTTTTATATTTAATAGCCATAATCTAATTTCTCCTTTCTAATGATTCTTGTTTGTTTGCTTTCTTCAAGCAGTTTTCTTTTCTTGCACTTCAACCTTTGGTTGTTCCTTAGCTTCTACTAATGAAGTTTTTTCTTTAATAGTTGCTTTTGGTTCTTCTACAGGTTTTTTAGCTTTTTCATTTAATTTAGCATCAGCTTTTGCTTTAGCTTCGCTTTCTTCTTTGCTTAAAGCAATGTCTTTACCTTTAGGCAAAGTGATGTAAGCGATTTTGAAAGCTTTTGTATAACCTGGGTGCATTGTTCCAGTTCTTGTTTTAACTGGTTTTCTAACCATTGTTGTTATTGCTTCTGGTTCAATTTGGAAGATTGCCATAAATGCTTGGGCAATTTCAAATTTGTTAGCTTGCATAGCAACAATAAAGGCATATTGTTTTTTATCTTGACTACGTTTAGAATATGTCTTTTCTGTTAAGTAAGGTTTAATAATCACATTAGTTAATTGCATTATTTCTTGCCTCCTAATAAACCGTTTGCTGCGTTTTCGCAAAGCAAAATTTTGTTAGCAAGCAAAATGTCACCAACTGATACTTGCTTTGCAAATTTAGCATTTGCTTTAGCAATATTTCTTGTTGCTTTAACAGCATTAGCATGTTTAGCGCAGAACAAGAATAGAACACGTTTACCATTAAGTTTTAATAGTTTTAAAAGTTTAGCAAAGTCTCTTGTTTTAGCTTTTTCAACTGCAGCATTGCTTAAAACAATGATGTTGTCATTTTGCATTTTGTCTGCTAATACAGCTTTGAAAGCTAATGTTGAAACTTTCTTGTTTACTTTCTTCAAATAGTTTCTATTTGGTTTTGGTCCAAACACAACACCACCACCTACATAGTGAGGGTTTCTAATTGAACCTTGACGAGCATTACCAGTATGTTTTTGAGGAACTGGTTTCTTACCACCACCACGAACTTCTGCTTTAGTTAGTGTTGAGTGTGTTCCTTGTCTTTTACCAGCATTTTCAGCAATTACTTGATCAAAGATTGCTTGATCAGCTGTTTTGCCCTTTTTAAGGTTAAGTTTAATTTCTGGTAGATCTATTTCACCTTTAGGTGTGTTGTTAAGATCAATAACTTTAATCTTTGCCATAATTACTTAGCCTCCTTCTTAGGTTCAGCAGCAGGAGTTGCAGTTTGAGCCTTAGTTGCATCTTTACCTGCAGCAGCAGCTTGAGCTTGAACTTCAGCTTGTGCTTTAGCAGCAGCTTTTTCTTCTTCAGCTTTAGCAACAGCAGCAGCTTCTTTTGCTTTCTTTTCAGCTTCAGCTTTAGCTGCTTCTTGTTTATCAATTTCAGCATTAGCTTCTTTAACTGCTTCTTTGTCTTGTAATGCAGCGTTTTCTTGTTTAACTTCTTCTAAGTTAGCTTGAGTTACAAACTCAATTGGTTTGTTAACTTTAGTTTTCTTAACTGCATTTTTAATGAAAACAACGCCTTCACTAGCACCAGGAATTGCCCCCATAACAGTGATAGTGTTGTCTCTTTCATTAACATAAAGAACTAAAAGGTTTTGAATTGTTACTAATTCAGCACCATAATGTCCTGACATTCTTTGACCTTTTCTAACTCTTTGAGCTTGGCTACCACCACGACCCATAGCGATAGAACCTTGGTATCTATGTGGATAACCAGCACCATGACTCATTGGTCCAATTTTAAAGTTTCATCTTTTAATTGCACCAGTAAATCCACGACCTTTAGTTGTGCCTTGAATATCTACATATTCACCAGGTTTAAATTGGTTAACAGTTAGTTCATCACCAACTTTGTAACCTGTAACATTAACAAATTCATGAAGATATTTGTAATTCTTGTCTGATTTAACTTTTTTAAATACACCAAGTTGAGCTTTATTAAGTTTTTTAGCTTCAATGCTGTCAAATCCAACTTTTACAGCTTTGTCTTTAACTTGAATAACTCTATTAGGTTCACAGTGAATAACTGTAGCAGGATAAACTCTTCCTTCTACATCAAACAATTGAACCATTCCTAGTTTTTTTCCTAAAATACATTTCATAATTGCCTACCTCTATAAAATGATTTGGATTTCAACTGATGATGGAATCACTAGTCTTTTAAGACTATCCAAAATCTTAGGATTGATGTTTTGTAAAACAATTAAACGCTTGTGTGTTCTTTTTTCAAATTGTTCCATAGAAGGTTTATTTACGTGAGGTGCACGACAAATAGTAAAAATTTCTTTACGGGTAGGTAAAGGAATTGGACCCTTAATGGTACAATTGTTACTTCTTGCAATCTCAATTATTTTCTTAGCAGATTGATCAAGCGTAGCTTGGTCATAAGAAAACAATTTGATTCTCAATTCTTGTTTCATAACATTCCTTTCGTAACTTTTAAACTATTGATTAGATAAATACCAATGACAACACTTTTTGGTGTATCGCATTTACTAAAATAGTTTATATATTATATACATATTCAATCTAAAAACAAATTATTTTTTAAATTTATAAATATATAAGATTATTCAATGGTTGTTATGATGTTTTTGTAATTAGATCAACCTTGGGCTGTTAAGTAGTTGTTTTTGCCTGCTAAAGGGACATAAATTCTAAACTCAGAAGGATAGTTTTTAAATGGTTGTCCTAGTAAATATGGAGGGACATTTGAATAGATAATAAAAGCTTTTAAATTTGTACAGTTTTCAAAAGCCTTATCTTTGATTCTTGCTAAGCAATATGGAGGAATAATCATTTTGCTTATTCCACTTTCAGCAAATGATTCACTATCTAATGTTTCAAATCTTTGAGCAGTATTGAATTCTATCTTTTTACAACCATAAAAACTTCTTTGACCAATAGAAGATATTTGTGGTTCTGGAGCAAAAGGTGAAAGAGACATATTTGTACAACCACTAAATGCATTAGCATTTACGGTTTTAACACCAGGCATTGTAATAGTTGTTAAATTCTTTTGGTTTTCAAAAGCAGAAACACCTATTTCAGTGATTGAAGAAGGTAATTCAACACTTTCAAGTTTTGCTTCTTCATTGCCAGGAGCAGGTAAAAGATTATCAGCTACTTTATAAACCGGTATACCTGATATCTTTTCTTTAACGTTTACTATTTGTTTAGTATCAATAGGAACGGAAGACAATACTCATGAAGAAGATGGTTCTCTTGTGTATTGATAATTTGTATCAGGGTCAATATATGATGAACCATTTGACACAGAAAGAATAATTTCTTTGGTTGCAGTAACACTGCAAACCTTAGATTCTGCTTCTAATATTATGGTGTAGTCTCCATCATAAACATCTGGTTTATTAACATCAATATAAAGTGATGCAGATGTACTTAAATCATCTAGATAAATTAAAGGAATTTCATTTTTAGAGTTTGATTTAATTTCTGCAATTTCTCATTTACAATTTTTGTTGCAAGTTGGATCTATTTGCCCATCTTTGTAAGCAAACAAACCAATTGTAAAACAATTGGTTGTTGGTGATAATAAATCTATTTCATCTTGACAATCAATTACTAATTCGTCTGGTGGAATTGTTGGATCGTAAATGTCAACATTAAATGTGATTGTTTGCGATTGAATTGTTTCATGACTTGCAACAAGATTAAAAGCTCAATGCCCACATTCTTGTTCATTAAAAATACATATTTGATTGTTACTATTTATATAAATTCAATCCGGAAGTTGTTTTCCTGAAGCATCAGATAATGCCAATTTTGTTTCAATACCAATAATTTCTTCTTGATTTTTATTGAAACATTTAATTTCAATTGGTTGTGTTTTAATTTGTTGACCAATTTCTAAATTAAAATCATCAACATCATTCATGATTTTAATGCTATCAAGAATGTTGTTGTCTGGTTGGCCACAAGAAACAAAATTAGCAGCCAACATTGGCATTAAAAGACAATTTGAAATTAATAAAAATTTTTTCATAACTCTTTCCTATCTAGAACTAGTCATGAAAAAATTAAAATGGCTAAAAAATATTTGTTAAATATATATAAATATATATTTAAAAATTACTTAACTGCTACTACGTCTATCTCAACTTTAGCATTTTTAACCATGCCAGCAACTTGCACACAAGCTCTTGCTGGTTTGTGTGAACCAAAGTATTCAGCATAAACTTTGTTACAAGCAGCAAAGTCATTTAAATCAGCTAAGAAAACATTACATTTAACAACATTTTCTTTTTGGTATCCTGCTTGTTTTAATATTGCATCAATATTTCTAAATACTTGTTGTGTTTGGCTAGTAATATCTTGCCCAGCTAGATTGCCTGTGGTTCTAACTATGCCTAGCATACCAGACATATATAGAGTGTTTCCTGTATCTAATGCTTGAGAATAAGGCCCCAAAGCTTCTGGAGCGTCTTTTGAATCAATTATTTTAATCATTTTATTTACCCTTTCTTAAAGTTGAAGAAGCATATACTTCTGCAATAGAATGTTTACCATCAGAAGCATAAACACTAATAATTTGTGATAACAAAAGAGAGATATCTACAATTTTCAAGTGTTTGATTTTAGCTTCATCTACACTATCTAATGAGTTAGCAACATATAAAGCATTTAAATGTTTCTTTTTCATTGCTGTATTAAATTTTTCAGCAGCGTTTTTAGAAAATAAACCATGTGTAGCACCAGCAATAATTTTCTTAGCACCAAACTTTTTAAGTGCTGCACAACCAGCTAATAATGTACCACCAGTGTCAATCATATCATCTACGATGATACAATTCTTTCCTTTTACATCACCTAGCACTGAACAAATTTCAGCTTGGTTTGGTGATGGTCTTCTTTTATCTAAGATAGCAATAGGTAAGTTTAATCTATGAGCTAATTTTCTTGCTCTTTTAACTGAACCATAATCTGGAGAGACAATAATTGTGTTTTTAGTTCCATAATCTTTCATGATTCTGTTAGCAATTAAATAACTTGCACTAACAGTATCTACAGGAACATCAAAGAAACCTTGCGCTTGTTCTGAGTGAATGTCAACAACAGTAACTCTTGTTGCTCCTGCAGTTTCAATTAGTTTAGCAACTAATTTACATGTAATAGGTTCTCTTGAGTTTGTTTTTCTGTCTTGTCTAGCATAACCATAGTAAGGGCAAATTACATTTATGCTTTTTGCGCTCGCTCTTTTAAGCGCGTCAATAGCAATAAGTAATTCCATTACATTTTCGTTAACGGGTTTGCAAGTTGATTGAATTAGGTAAACATTTTTTGCTCTTACTGATTCTTCAAAAGAAACAAGTGTTTCTCCATCAGCAAAATGTTTAATAACTGTTTTAATTAATTTTGTATTAAGGTGTTTAGCTATTTTGCTAGCCAATTTTTGACTAGCAGATAGTCCAATTATGATATTTTTATTGTCCATATTTTCCTAAAAATTATGTTTTGTAATCTAATTATAAGTTAAAACATAACTATATAAATATAGTTATTTTAGAATTTTGTTAAGCCAACTAGCGAATTTATCGTTGGCTGGAACGATGCTATTAAATGCATGATCAACATAATCTACAATGTTATTAAATAGATCATCATAACTATAAGGAATTTGTTTATAGTCACCAAAGTAGTAATAATAGATAGCAAAAATAATTTGTTTAGCTAATTGTTCTTTTGAAGTTTCCTTAAAATAAAGTGCTTGTAGTTTGTCATAAATTTTAAAAATAGTTTCATCATGACATATAGAAAAATCTTTAGTTAAATCAACTTCAAATGTCTTATTTAGGATAGTGTTGTGATATGTAAAAGTGTGTTTTACTTCGTAATCTTTTAAAACATTTAAAATTGTAATCTTCATTTCATTGCTAACACTATCATCTAAAAAAACTTGTTGCAATTTTAAATAATCAGTTTTATTTAAACTATTACCAAACTTATCAAACAGCTTATCTAAAACGCCTATTTCATAACCTTCAGTATTAAAGATTTTTATCAATTCATTTTTATCTGCTTTAGCTCATCTAGCATCAATATTTGTTTGAACAATAAACTTCTTTAGATTTTCAATTCTTGATCTAATAACATCTTGATCTTGCAAACTATAAAGAGGATTTTTAAGTTCCTCTTGTAGCATTTCTAAAGCTAAGTCTTCTTTCTTATCTTTGATAAGTTTTTCAGTTTTTTTAAGCAAAACTACTAGACTATTATCCATGATGTTTTTTCTTTTTGCCTCTATTTAGTATATTATGTAATTTCTCAAATATTTGTTGATTAAATGTTTGTTGGAAAGCTTTATTTTGCAAGCTTAAAATCAATTGTTCTTTTACTTCGATAGCTTTATCAACAAGCTTTTTGGGATAAAGCATGCTTCTAGCATGTTCTTCAAATTCTTTTTCATCTAATACTTTAATTAATTCGATTTGAGTATTAACATCAATAACTCTAATATCTAAGTCTAAATCAATGTATTTTATTGTGTCTTCTTCATAAATAAAAGGACTTGCCACATTAAAGTAATAGATTAAATGCCCTTTCTCATTTATTGTTACAAATAGGTTGTACCATTTATCTTTAAAAAATACTCATAAGGAATCCTTCTTTGAAGAAGAATGATAGAACTTCTTGTTTTTAGCTTGACTGATTACCCTACTTGTTTGTAGATCTAGAATAATATATTCATTGTTTTCGTAGATTACTCTGGGAAATTCAAAGGTACGATATAGGCAACCATCAAACTTGTAGGCGTGAACCGAAAGCTTATGATTAATTCTCATAACAGGAGTTGCCTCCCCAGTTCCATTATATAGAATTAAAAAATATCACTAAGTGATATTTTATATTGTTTGGCCTTTTTTGAATTGAGCATCATACAATTTTGCATAGAAGCCCTTCTTAGCAAGCAATTGTTTGTGCTTTCCTTCTTCAACTATTTGTCCATCTTTAAGTACTAAAATGTTGTCGGCATTAACAATAGTTGATAGTCTGTGAGCAATAACAAAGCAAGTTTTACCTTGCATTAGTTTATCCATTGCTTTAGAAATAACTAATTCTGTTTTAGTATCGATAGAGCTTGTTGCTTCATCTAAAATAACTATTTTAGGTTTAGCTAAAAAGGCTCTAGCAATAGTTAAAAGCTGTCTTTGACCAGCGGATAAATCAGAACCATTATCTCTTAAGATTGTGTCATAACCATGGGGCAATTGCATAATGAAGTTATGTAAGTTTGCTTCTTTTGCTGCAGCTACTATTTCTTTATCAGTGGCATTTAATCTACCATATCTAATGTTTTCTTTAACTGAAACAGCAAACAAGAATGTATCTTGTAAAATTACAGCAATATTTTGTCTCAATGACTTTCTTGTAATTTGACTAATTGATTTATCATCAATTAATAAGTCACCAGAAGTTAAATCATAGAACTTAGTAATTAGGTTAGTAATTGTTGTTTTACCAGCACCAGTTGGTCCAACAATAGCTACTGTTTGTCCTGGTTTAACATTAAAGTTTAGTTTCTTAAGGATTAATTTGTTCTTATCATAACCAAAGCTTAAGTTTTTAGCAACAACTTTACCTTTGATTTCAGTTAAATCCTTAGCTGTTTCTAAGTCTTTTTCTTCTTTAGCGTCAAGAATTTCAAATACACGTTGTGCACCAGCTAAAGCATAGAAGATGAAGCTAAAGCTTCCTACTAATGAGTTGAATGCTTCTGTAAAGTTTCTTGCAAACATTGTAAAGACAATTAATAGGGCACTCTTATCAAAATGAATGCCAAAGATACAACTATCAGATAAGATTCTTCCTATTTCTGAATCAAAACCAAAGTAAATAATTAAGCTTAAACCTAGGGCACAAATAATAAACATTGCTATTCTTGTTAAGAAGTGGTTAATAGGCATCATTAAGTTAGATGCAGTTTGAGCAAATAGTGAGTCTTTAGTTAATTGACTATTAACTACATCAAAGTCTGCAAGTGTCTTTTCTTGCATTCTAAATAATGAAATAATCTTAGTTCCTGAGATCATTTCTTCTGCATAACCGTTTAGTTTAGAAATACTATTTTGTTGTCTAATGAAGGCTGGTTGAACTTTCTTAACGATCACAATGTTAACTGTAATCATGATTGGCACAGCAATCATAGTTACTAAGGCTAAGAATCAGTTAATAAAGAACATCATCAATGTATTAGTTAAAATCAAACCAGAATAAAAGAAGATTGATGATAGGTGTTGTGATGTTAATTGAGAAATGTTATCAATATCTGATGACATTCTAGTCATAATTTCACCAGAAGGCACAATATCAAAGAATTTAACAGGTAATAAATGTAATTTATTAAGTGTTGATCTTCTTAAACTATACATTACCTTTTCAGATACCTTGGCGGTTCAAATATTGTGAATAGCAAATAAGACTTGCGATAAAACATCGATCACAAGCATCATTGAACAAATTAAAAGGAATTGTACTCAGTTATCTTTATCAATAATGTTAGGAATAATGTAGAAGTTATAAATAATACCTATGCAGAAAGTTACAAAGGTAGTCATGATTGCTTCAAAGAATGAACAAATTGCTGTGGCAACAAATAATTTTTTATGGCCAGCAAACAAACTAGTAAGTCTATTGAAGTTAGACTTAATTTGGCCTTTGGCAAATTGCGGACGTTTAGATTTCATTATTCTAGGCATATTATCTTAACCCCGCTTGTCCCATTTGGCTGACAACAATAGAACGATATATTTCATTATTCTTTCTTAATGTGTCATGGTTACCATAACCAACCATTTCACCATGTTCCATAACAACAATGTTGTCACAATCCTTAACAGAAGAAATTCTTTGAGCAACAATGATTGTTGTTATTCCCTTCATTTCTCTTTTAATGTTAGCTTGTAGTTTAGCTTCAGTTAACATATCAAGTGCTGAAGTAGAGTCATCTAATATCAAGATATTAGGTTTTTTAACTAATGTTCTTGTAATACATAAACGTTGTTGTTGACCACCAGAGAAGTTTCTTCCTCTTTGTTCAACTGCAGCAGATAGTTTGCCTTTTTTCTCATTAATGATTTCATCTGCACAAGCAATTTTTGCTGCATGCATTAATTGTTCATCTGTTGCTTTTTGGTTACCATATAGTAAATTAGATTTAATAGTACCAGAGAATAAAATTCTTTCTTGTAAGACAACACCTATTTGGTCTTGCAAACTATTTAAATCAATTTTCTTAATTGGGTTACCGCCAATAGTTATTGAACCATGTCCATCAGGTAAATCATAAAGTCTAGATAGCAAGTTAATAATAGATGTTTTACCTGAACCAGTAGTTCCAATAATACCTAATGTTTCACCTTGTTTAATCTTAAGATTAAATTTCTTCAAAACATAATGTTGCGCATCTTCAAAGTACTTAAAGTTAACATTTTTAAATTCAACATCTAAATGTTTAGGATCTAGCTTAACTGGATTTGGATGGTTTTTGATAGATGGTTCAAGACCATATATTTCATTTACTCTTTTGATAGATGGCTTAGCTCTAACATAAGTAATAATTACCATACAAGCAATAATTACTGATGTTAATGTCATCATTAATAAGTTAACTAATTCATAAGTATCGGCAGCAGATGTGATAGTTGATGAATGAGAAATAACCATTTGTCCACCAATCAAGAAGATTGATGCCATAGAAGCATTAATAATTGAGTTTACTAAAGGTAAAACAATACCAAATCCAACTCATGCTTTAGTATTTTGTTTTCTTAATCTTTCATTGTAAATAGCAAATCTATCTGATTGTTGTTTTTCAAGACAGAAAGATTTAATTACTTTCATTCCTAATACGTTTTCGCGAATAACAATGTTAGCATTATCGATTTCAAATTGTACCCTTTCAAATGCAGGTACTACTGTTTTAGCTACAATAACAAAGCCAACAATGATTAAAGACATAATACCAACAAATAGTAAACCAAACATTCAGTGGTGCATAAAGCTTCTAACAATACCAAAGAAGAACATGATTGGTGCTCTAACCAACATTGTTAAAATCATTTGGAATGCTACTTGGAACTTTTGAATATCGTTAGTTATTCTAGTAAGAATACTAGAAGTTGTAACTTTATCAATATCAGCAAATGATAATGATGTAGTCTTTAAAAACATATTGTGTCTTAATGTTTGGGCAAGCAATAATGATGATTTGGTTCCAACTCACGAACCTAAAGCGCCAAAACCTAAAGATAGTATTGCGTTAACAAGCAACATTGAAGCACTAAATCAATATGCAGCTCAAAATCCTGGAACAGTTGGATCTTGTTTAACTGTAGACAATACTTGAGCAAGCATTGTTGCTTGTAAACCTTCAAACAAACCTTGTAATGCGACAAAAATTAAGGATAAAATCCCTAAAGTAATTGTTTTTTTATCAGCTTGCTTTAAAAGTTTGTACATAAAAAAAGTAATATTTATTATATATATAATAAATAGAGATTATAAAAATAGTGTTCACGTAGCTCAATTATGGATAGAGCAGTAGCCTCCTAAGCTACAGGTTGACCGTTCGATTCGGCCCGTGAACGCCAAAATAAAAACCCGTAACCCGGGTTTTTTCTTAACCAATTTTAATATCTTCGTATTGGTATTGAATATCGTTAAATCTTGGTCTAAATTTAGTTCAAGAAAGTAATGAGTTAATAATTCCAAGTTGTCCCACAAACATTAAAATTACTAGGTATAGTAATCCTCACCATTTTATTATTGAAGTTACACCCGTTGAAAGGCCAACTGTACCGAATGCTGAACAACACTCAACAAAGACATCAGAAAAAGCATATTGTTGAACGTCAACGTGTGGTATTGCTGATCAAACAACTCCAGCACCAATAAGCAATAATACTAGAGCAATTACAAAGATCATGAATGATTGTAACACTGTTTCGTCATTAATTCTTCTTCTAAAGAAGAAAACATTCTTTCTTCCACATAATTTACATCAAATAGTTACAAAGATAACAGCTAGTGTTGTAGTTCTAATACCACCAGCAGTTGAACATGGTGAAGCACCAATGAACATTAAAATAGCATAAGTTCATTTGCTTCCTTCAGCAACAATGTGAGTTTTAACTGTTTCCATACCCAGTGAACGGCAGTTAAATGAATGGAAGATAACACACATTATTTTATTAAATGTCGGATGATTACCAAATTCCCTGTTTATGTTTGTATTTCCAACAATACACGATTCTTTAAGTCCATCTACATATTGTGCTGGGTTGGTAAACTCAAACACTAAACCAAAAGTTATTCCAAAAACAGCAACCATAGCATAAACTGTCACAGCAACCTTTGTATAAAGTGTAACTTTATATGGGATGTGTTCTTTTTTGCATCTAATCTTTTCAATAATGTCAAAAGCAGCAAAGTGCCCCAAACCACCAATGATTAATTCTAAGACTATTAAGAATTGTAATACTACACCTCAATCGTTTCTATATGGAGCCATAGAAGTGGCTGAAATATTGTCAAACCCTGCATTGTTCATGGCTGAAATGGTTGTAAAGAAGCCAGTTCACAAACTCTTACCAAAGTTATGGAAAAGTGGGGCACCGCCGATGTTACCATTAACTCAGCCTACCAATTGGTCGGTATTATAAGTAATTGGTGCATTAGGGTCTTCTGATTGAACATATGCAGGGATAAAACAGAAGCATAAAGCAAACATAAACATGAATACTACTTGCGATAAAAGAATAAAAATAAGGGCAGTTTTAATAACTCTATAAGAGTCTTTTACCTTTGGCCCACCTCTTTCAGCTTGCATGATAAATAATTGACCAACGTCAATTTTGTCGTCTTTTTTCTTGAAAGAGTTTCAAATGTAATAGAACAAAGCAACAACACCTATACCACCAATTTCAATCAAAATAGCAAGTACAACTTGGCCACCAGCGTTCAATCACAAATAGATTGGTATTGGTGTTAACCCTGTATCAGAAAATCCTGAGCAGGCAATAAACAGAGCTTGAATAAATGTATAGTTTGTTCCACCAGCATGTCCTGTGGCATTAGTAAAACCATTGGCTTGAATGTATCTTCCTAAAGCAGGAATATATACTTCTCTTAAACAGAATGGTGCACACAAAAACAAAGCACCAGTGATGACAATAATTAAATACAAACGGAAAAGTTTTTGTGGCATTGTTCTTCCCACAATAACTTTTCCAACTTTCTTAAAGCCAAGTCAAAACTTTGAAAAAAACCTTCTAAAACGGCTTCTTTTGTTTATGGTGGCACCAGTGTTAGTATCAATTATGTCCATAAAACTAATTGTAAAAATTATATATAAAAATTATTTATCTAAATAGTTTAATTTGTGTGGTTCTAATTTCTCTAAATTATTAAATTTATCAAGTCTTATGACTTGATAGGCACATATTGCCACACAGTTGGATAGATTCAAACTTCTAACATTTTTTGATGATGGAATTCTAATAGTTTTTGTCTTATTTTTAACTAAAATCGCCTTATCAATTCCGCTGCTTTCTGCGCCAAACATTAAATAAACGTTTCCCTTAAAATTTTTGGCAATTTTTAGATCATCTAATGCCTTTTTTCCATATCTTGTAATGTAAAAAATCTTGTCTTGCTTTTTAACTGTTTTAATGAAGTCTTCATAACAGTTATGTTGTCTTATTTTTGCATATTTTCAATAGTCAACACCGGATCTTTTAACTAATTTATCTGATAAGACAAAACCATATGGTCTTATCAAATGTAAAATAGCATTAAAACCTACACAAGTCCGTGCTATATTACCTGTGTTTTGTGGTATTTCAGGATGATATAAAACTATATGAAGTTTCATGTTGCTATAATAATATTACAAGTATTATAAGGAGTTAAAAATGAAAAGTTTAAAAGGAACAAAAACACTTAAAAATCTTGAAACAGCTTTAGCTGGTGAAAGCATGGCTAGAAATAAATATAACTGATGAGCTAGTCAAGCAAGAAAAGATGGTTTTAATTTCATTGCTGATATATTTGAAGAAACAGCAAACAATGAAAAAGAACATGCTAAACTTTGATACAAACTAATTAATGGCGGTGTTGATAACACTGCTACAAATTTATTAGCAGCTGCACAAGGTGAACACTATGAATGAACAACAATGTATGCAAACTTTGCTAAGGTAGCAAGAAAAGAAGGTTTTAAGGAAATTGCTGATATGTTTGAAGGTGTGGCAGATGTAGAAAAAACACACGAAAAGAGATATCAAGATTTATTAAAGTTAGTTAGAACTAAAAAATTCTTTAATAGAACAAAAATTGTTGCTTGAAAATGCAACAACTGTGGAAAAATTGTTATTTCTAAAACTGCACCAAAAATTTGTTCAGTTTGTAAACATCCTCAAGCTTACCAACAAGTTAAATGTGATTGCATATTTAAACCTGAAGGTTGTCAATGCAAGAAAGCATGTAAATGTTAAATAAGAGTCCAAGACTCTTTTTATTTTTATAATTTAAATAGGAGAAAAATATATGAAGAAAATATTATTACCGATTGCTGCAACAATTACTTTGTCTGGTTTTACAACACCTTTATTGGTTTCCTGCAATAAAGGCAATGACATTGGACCTTTTGAATATGATTTAAGCAAAGAAGAATTTGAGCCAACAATTGAGCCTCTTGGAGGTAGCCTTTCTACAACGGACGCAACAGGTGTTTATTTACAAAATGCAATGTCTCAAAGACGAATTATTGCTGATGATATAGCTTACACTTGATATACCTTAGGCATGACTTCACCAAGTTATACTAAACTTGTTGTTAATTCTGTTGGTATTAATTTAACTAATTCTACACTTTCATTAAATATGCATACTGATTGCAATATTGAAGTAACAGAAGGAATTCAAACTGCTCAAGATCTTATTTTTGAAGCAATTCCCCTTCAAGTAATGTATGGTGAAGTAACTCCTGAAATAGGTGAAGTTTGGGGTAGTACTCCCGCTGATGCAGAAGGTCAATTCTTTTTGCAAGATGATAATTGATCATTTTATCAAAAAGATACAATTGATGGTGAAGATGTAGTTCATCAATGGAATAAAGCAAAATTACTGGAAGAGGATCCAACACAACAAGTCATTGACATAATGACTATTAGGATGGCTTTAGCTTTATCTTTTCCTGCCCTTTCTTACTATCTATCTAAAACAACTCCAGCATAAAAAAAAGAGCTTAGCTCTTTTTTTTGTTTTCCTCATTTTTAGCAGGGGGAGTGGCATTTTTCATAATGGCTTCTCTATCCAATTTTCATTTAAGTTTACCAATTAATGTGTCAGCTGTTTTTTGTTCAAGAATTGGTGCTTTCAAACTTTCAATCTTTTTAGGATCATTGATAATATCTCTAATAGGATAGTTAGTTGTTTCATACATTTTTTGTAAAACATCTTTTACTTCTTTATCCGAAACTTCTATCTTTCAAAGTTTTTGAAGATCACGGAAAATTAATTCTTTTTCTATAGATCTTTGAGCCATAAGACTTAATGCTTGTTCGTTAGCTTGAGCAAAATTTGGGTTGGCTTTTTTCATGTTTTCAACAACTTGTTTAACATCTTCAGAGTTAATATTCATTTCATAACAAGTGACAGTTTTTTTCATAGCTTCATTGAAAACGTTATCTCTGATAACGATACTATTAATCTTTTGTCAGATATCTTCTTCTTTCATTTCTGGAAAAGATTTTTTCATTCTATCATGATGAAACTTAACCATTTCTCTTGAAGCTTGTAATCTTGTAATTACTACTTCTTGTGAAAAGTCAAAGTCTTTTATTCTTTTAACTGTTGATTTTAATTTCATTTGTGCCATTATTCTTTCTCCCTTTTTTCTCTTGCGAATCTGTTATGCATTACATGTCCATAACCTTCTTTATCTAATTCTAATGCTAATTTCTTATATGTTTCTGCATCAGATGTTAGTTTAGCATTAGATGCTAAAAGTTTTTGGTTTTCACTTCTAAGTGTTGCAACATTCTTTTCTAAGTCTTCTATTTGTGAATCATTTTTCTTCAAATATTCAATTACTTCATCAAAGAAACTATCAACATCTTCAGTTTCATATCCTGAAAAGATTGTTTTTTTAAATTTCTTATTAAGGATCTTTTCATTCATCTCTTTATTAGACATTAATGTTTCTCCTTAATTGGTTAACCTTATCAGTTTTTTCTCAAGGCAAATCAGGTTTACCAAAATGTCCATAAACACTTGTTTTGTGATAAATTGGTTTTTGTAATTGTAATTTTTTAATAATGTTTGCTAAATCAAAATCAAATGTCTTTTCAACTGCATTATGAATTACATTCATAGGTTTTTTGTTTGTATCAAAACAATCTATATACATTGATATTGGTTTTGGTTCACCAATACAATAACATAATCTAACTTCAGCTCTATCAGCAAGTTTGGCTGCAACAATGTTTTTAGCAATGTAACGGCAGAAGTATGCTCCCGTTCTGTCTATCTTAGTTGCATCTTTACCACTAAATGCTCCACCACCGTGGTGTGCAATAGAACCATATGTATCTACAATAATCTTTCTTCCTGTTAAACCTGTATCACTTGTTGGACCACCAATAACAAATTTACCATTTTTGTTAATAAATAGTTTGCAATTAGTATTAAGGTGGTATCTTTTTAGCACAGGTTTAACAACTAAGTTAGTAATATCTTTTCTTAATTTAGATAAGTTTGTTTCTTCTGTGTGTTGAACAGAAATAACAACTGCATCAACTGTTGGTTTTCTGTCATGATAAATAATAGAAACTTGTGATTTCATATCATATTTACAATATGATAGTTTTTTATTTTTAATAAGCTTTTCAATTTGTTTTAATAGTTCATGACTTAAAACAATTGATAGTGGCATATATTCTTTTGTTATGTTTGTTGCATAACCAAAAACCATACCTTGATCGCCAGCACCAAGTTTGTGATTTTTCTTATTAACTAATCTAGCAATATCTTTTGATTGAGAATTAATATTTGCAATAATAGAAAAGTCTGTTTCTTTATATCCTAGTGGTTTTAAAACTTTTCAAGCTTGTTCTACAACATCAACATAACCTTTTGTTGTCATTTGTCCACCAATAACAATAAGTTTGTTGTGAGCAAAAACTTCGCAAGCTACTCTTGCATTCTTGTCTTGTCTTAGACATTCATCTAGTACTGCATCAGCAATTTGGTCACAAATTTTATCTGGATGTCCAGGACCTACTGATTCAGAAGTAATAATCATCTTATTAGTCACTATAAACCTCTTAATATCTATTAGATATTATAAACTCTTATTATTAAATACTATTTTTAATAATTTCTGTATATAAAATATATAATCAATGTTATGAAAAAAGTACTAATAATTGGCACAGGTGCTTGAGCTACTGCACTAGCAAATGTGTTAATGACTAATAAACACTTTGTGGCAATGTATGGCATTGACAAAGATGCTCTTAGATCTTTAGCAAAAAGAGTTAATCCAAAATGTTTTGGTAAAACAAAACTTGTTAGAAAGCCCAATTTATTAACTAATAAGTTAAAATTTGCTTTCAAACATAAATATGATTTTATTTTGCTTGTTACTCCATCTGAATATATTCCTAGCACAACAAAACAACTAAAGCGTTATATCAGCAACAAAACAATTTTAGTTAATTGTGCTAAGGGTTTAGATCCTAAAACTCATACACCTTTATCAAATGCAATTAAGAAAATAATTAAAAACGTTAAGCTTGTAACATTAATTGGCCCTGGCTTTGCTTCAGAAGTAATGAAAAAGTCTCCTACAGTTGTTAATGTTGTCTCTGACAACAAAGACATTGCATTAGAAGCTGAAAAATTATTTACAAACAAATATTTTGTTGCTAAATATTGTAAAGGTGAACTTAATGCACAATATATGTCATCTTTAAAAAATGTAATGGCTATTACACACGGAATGCTAAATGGATTAAAACAATCTGTTAATACTATTTCAGCTTGTTTTTCATTGGCATTTAAAGAGTGTGTAAATATCCTAAAAGCTAAAACAGGAAATATAGATGGTGTATTTAATGTTAGTGGAATAGGTGATTTCTTCTTAACATGTAGATATCCAGAATCTAGAAACTACCGTTTTGGTTTAGCTATAGCAAAATTAGGTGGTAAAAAAGCTTTAAAACAAAACAAAATGACTGTTGAAGGTTTGCCTACTTTAGAAAATATTTATGCATTAGTTAAAAAACAAAAATTAAATTGTCCAATGATTTGTTGTTTATATGAAATTATCTTTAAAAACAAATCACCAAAAGACTTTGTTGACAAAGTATTAAAAATAGCCTAATGGCTATTTTTTAATTGCAATTTTGCATATGTAGCAATCATTGCTGCATTATCGTTTGTGTATTTAAGTGTAGGAATTAAAATTTTAACTTTTTTAATCTTGGAAAGTTTGTTTCTAAGCAATTTATTGGCAGAAACGCCACCACCAACTAAAACTGTTTTAACATCTTTATTTTTAGATAAGTAATATTCAAGCTTTCTAGTCAAATCATTCATAATTCATTCAAGCGATGAACTGGCGATCTGTTTTGTTGGAACTGTTTTGTGTTTCATTTTATATTGATTGATCATGTTTAGTGCTGCAGTTTTAATACCTGAAAAACTAAATTTAGCATCAATAGGTTTATTTGGTGCTAAAGTAATTAAATTTTTAGGTGTATAGACTCTGTCTATAGAAACGCCGCCAGGATAGGGCAAATTTAGGAATCTTCCTATCTTATCTAATGCTTCACCAACAGCATCATCAATAGTTTCATTTAAAATAGTGAATTTGTTAAAGTTTTTTACCTTAGCAATGAATGTATGACCACCAGAAACGACTAATGAAATGATAGGAAATTTAATTGTTTTTGGATCATGATCAACATAATAACTAAAAACATGCCCTAACATGTGATTAACTTTAATAATTGGTTTGTGAATTAACAAACTTAATTGGTTTGCAAAAACTTTGCCTATATGCAATGAACCAACAAGACCTGGTTCAGATGTATAAGCAATGTAATCAATATCTTTTAAATTTATCTTTGCTATTTTCATTGCTTTAACAAATACTTTATCTATTTCAGAACAATGACTTCTAGCCGCAAGTTCAGGAACAATTCCTCCAAACTTTCTATGCTGTAACATAGAAGTGGCAGTAATGTTAGCTAAAACTTTATTGCCTTTTAAAACAGCAATAGATGTGTCATCACAACTAGTTTCAATTGCTAAAATTACTTTTTGTTTTTTCATTAGAATTTATCTTTTGTTTTTATTCACGCTCAATGAACATCAGAATTTTGTTCAGGCGTTAATACTCTACCAAATAAATGTTTTACGTCATCTCTATTAATATTTGTTAAAAGTTGAAGGAATATCTTTAGTGCAGATTCACTTACTCCTTTATTTTTTCAATATTCAGAACTATCTTTGTCATCACAAACAGCATTATAAACTTGACTTAACACAGGGGTATAGTCTAAATTATCAAAGTTTTCAACAGTTCAATATTTATATCTACCTTTTTCTTCGTCATAAGCAACTATGTCTTCTGCTTTGCAACCTTCTAGGCAAATTTGTTTAACAATTTTATAAATGTTGTCTCTTTTTTCAGTTAAATTACTATTTTTCTTGTTTATAACAAACAAATCTACTTCGTCCAAAGAAGCAAAAGATGTGTTTGGGATAAAGAAGTGTTCATAATCAGGCTCAAATTCTTCTGCTCCCATAGCAGAATAAATTAAATCTCCAGTTCAAGCAAATGCTCCTGCACAACCATTAGGATCAGCAAATAATCTAGAAACGGTTCCTGAATCGGAATTTAATATGAATTTAGATGGTTGCGGAGCAAATAGATCTGCTATTGTGTTAAGTGTTTCTCTATCTTGTTCTTCTTTTGCATTAGGATCCATTTCATTTGTTGGCTCTGCACCAGCTAAAATTGTTTGACAAATTCTTGCAACATCATAAATTGATTTAGAATCATCAAGCATACCAAGTCATTTGCCTTTTTGACCAATAAATTGATTATTTTTACTAACCGTATAAAAAACATCTGGTCAAGTTGGAGTAGCTGTTTGATTATGTGGTTCTTCATATTCGTATCATTTTAGTTCTTCTTGTGCTTTATAAGCAAACATAAAAGATTGGGCAAAATATGGAACACCATATTTTAAAACGTTTACTTCTAGATCCCCTTGTTCAGTACCAAAATATTGCATTCAAAAATCTTTATCTTGTTCACAATAAGCTTGAAATTGTTGATTAAGGTTATTAATTATGTCTTCATTGAATAAAGTTAATGCATCGTTTGCATTAGTAACTCCTGTAATTTCAAACTTTGCTCAATCAATAGGTTCTAATCAACCTCTTTTAAGCAAAACAAACATTTCATAACAGCTAGGAATGGCTAAATCATAATATCTTTGAAACTTTGTTTCAATGTTTTCAGTAACGGTGTAATGTGGAAATTGAATATCATAATGAGCATGTAAGTCTTGAATCAAAGAATTACTCATATAACTTTCAAAGTTAGCAAGTTGAATAGCATTAGAGTTAGAACAAGAAGTCAAAAAAGAACAAGGAGTTATCATTCCTGTTAGTGTTAAAGCTGTTATAAATGTTTTTCTACCTACCACTTTCATATGCTTTTCTAACTTTAATCTTTGCTACTTTCTTGTTTTTTCTTAATCTTGTAGCAGATAAAATACCAATAATTACAAATGTTACTAAAACAAGTAGCGCACCAAATGTTACTACTCATGCTTTTATACCTTTTCTTGTTGAATAAATAGCTGTAGCAATAGTTTGAGATGAACCATTAATTAAGCTAGTGATGATGAAATCATCAAGACTCATAGCTAATGTAATAGCTGAAGCAGACAATAATGCTGGAGCTAAATAAGGAATTACAACTTTAAAGAATGTTTTAGATTTTGAATAACCTAAGTCATAGCTTGCTCAAATTAGGTTTCTATTCATCTTTTGCATCTTAGGGAAAATACTAATGATGGCATAAGGTGTACAGAATGAAATATGAGCTAAGCATACTGTAAACATACCCATATCAAATCCTAATGGAACAATGGTTGTTGTAAACAACAACGCTAATGAAATGGCTGTAATCGGTTCAGGCATAGCTATTGATACTTTAGACATACCAACTATGGTATTAACATATTTATTCTTAGAGTTTCAAATACCAAAACAAGTGATTGTAGCTATTAATACAGAAATAGGGACAACTATCACTGAAATAATAAGTGAATTAAATAGTGCATTTAAGAAATCATTATCCTTAAACAGCATTAAATAGTTTACTGCTGTTGGAACAGAGAAGTTAATAATGATATTACCTTTATCTGTTTGTCCATTAAAGCTTAATAAGATGATGATTATTAAAGGAATGTAGATAACAGCAAGAATGATAAAGATATAGAATCTTTTAAAGAATAAGGCTGCGCCTTTAACAGAATTAGAGTTTCTTCTAGGTGGTCTCATTAGTCTCATATTATCTACCTCCTTTCTTGTGTTTAATTAGTTTAGGTAAGAACACAATGAAGCCATAAATAACAAAGATAAAGATAGATACAACAAGGCTTAAAGAGCTGCTTCTTGCTAAAGCAATATCACTAATTAATCCTTCTTCACCTTCAGTAACAATAATGTCACCAATTGTTGCTCCGTTTGTAGCATTATTTAAAAATTGTGGTACAGCAACAGTTGTAACTGCTGGTAAGAAAACCATTGTTATTCCAGCTAAGAAAGCAGTCTTAGTATATGGAAGAATGATTTTAATAAATGTTTTTATGCCGTTTTGTCCTAAGTCTTGACTAGCAAAGATTAAATTCTTTGGCATTCCTTCTAAGACGTTGTACAAAGGCAAAATCATAAATGGAATATAGATATAAGTTAAACCAATAACAGTAAAGATATGGCCAAATGTAGAGTTAGAATATCCATTGCAAATATCAAAGAATGTTTTTAGACCAATTAGTTTAATTAATAGACTTGATCAAATAGGTGCAGTAACTAGAATAATTACTATAGTCTTAAAATTCTTAGAATTGCTAAAAGCCATCATGTAAGCAAATGGATAAGCTAAAACAACACAAATGGCCGTGGCAGCTAATGCTAAGCCAATAGATAAAAATATCTTGCCAATAACAAATCCATCAATTACGCTTCAGTTTAAAACCATTGAACCAGAATCAGTTGGTAAAAAAGATTTAATCATAACCATAATAAGTGGTCCAATGAATAAAACTAATGACATGATAATATAAGGCAATGTCAATAAGAATCTTTTATTGAATCTTGTTTTTGGTCTTCTATATCCAACCCCAAAAGGAAGGAGTACATTATTATTTGCAGCCATTATAATGTTTCTCCTTTCTTAGGAATAATTGGTGTTGTATAAAGTAAGTTTCATTTAAGACCAATTAAATCATTTACTTTTAAAGGATCAATTGTTTGCATTGAAATTGCAATCTTGTCTTTAGTAAGACAAGTAATTTCATAAATTGTTCCTTTATAAGAAACACTTTGTACTCTTGCTTGTAAGAAGCTATTTTCAATTGGACAAACTTCTACGTCTTCAGGTCTAACTAATAATTTGAAGAAAGCATTCTTAGTTAGTTTTTGTTCTAATTGAGCATTAGTAATTGGATAATCAATTTCTGCTTTTCCAATTCTTATTTTTTGATTGCCTAAATATTCGCAATCAATGAAATTGGCTTGGCCAATAAAGTTAGCAACTCAAGCATTAGCTGGGTGTTCATAAATATTTTTAGCTGAACCAAATTGTTCAATCTTTCCTTTAGACATAACAATAATTTGGTCAGATAATGTTAAAGCTTCTTCTTGATCGTGTGTAACAAGAATAAAGTTAATTTTTAATTCATTGTGAATACGCTTTAATTCTTGTTGCATTTTCTTTCTAACTTGAGCATCTAAGGCGGAAAGAGGTTCATCAAGCAATAAAATATCTGGTTTAACAACTATTGCTCTAGCAAGAGCAACTCTTTGTTGCATACCACCAGAAAGTTCTGCTGGAAATTTATATTCGTTGCCATTTAAACCAACTAGATTAATAGCTTCTTCTGCTTTTTGTTTAATTTCTTCTTTTGTTAGTGGTCTAGTTGTATGTAATTTTCTAAAAGCTTCACAAGCTGTTTCAGGATAGTTTTCTCAATATGATATCCATTCATCAATATCTGCATATTTAGCAAGGAGTTTATCAACTTTAATGTCAATAGGTTCTTTATATAGACATAAAGCAAGTAAGTGATATAGATTCTTTTCTGCTTGATTCATTCCATCAGTGTTAAAGTTAATAAGTTTTCTTGTTCCAAACTTAACAGCAATTTTATATCTCCTAATTTTTCTTCTATTTTTAACAGATAACTTCCAAGATGTATATTCTGGGTTTTTCTTTTGCATTGCTTTTTCAAAACGAATAACTTGTTGCAGGAATTGTTGATAACGCATATCTTGTACTTTGAAAACTTCTTCGTTTTTTGAATAAGCTAACTTAACTTTGACAAGTTCTTTGTCAATCTTTGCTAATTCATTTTTAAGTTCAATAATTTTTTTATTAGCTTTTTCAACTGCATCTTTTCTAACTTTTTCAAGTTCTTGATAAACTTTTTCGGGAACTTGCTCAAGTTCAGTACGCATTATTCTTAAACCATAAATAATGTTGTCATAAACATTCATGTTAGGAAATAAAGCATAATCTTGGAATACTGTTGCTGTTGGTCTGGAGTGAATTGGTACATCTTTAATATCAAGACCATTAACAATAATTTTTCCTTTTGTTGGCATTTCAAAACCAGCAATCATTTTAAGTAATGTGGTTTTACCACATCCTGATGGTCCTAAAATGGTAACAAACTTTCCTTTGTCAATAGAAATGTTGATGTTGTCACAAGCAATGTAACCATCATCATACATCTTTTGAATATTTTGAAGTTGCAAAAAAGATCCCTTATTTTCCATCGTTCTTTTTAGCTTTTTTTGCTTTCTTTACAGCTTTTTCTTTTTCTTTCTTTGCTTTTTTAGTTTGTTTTACTTTAAATACTCTCTTGTAAATAACTTCTGACGCAAAGTTAGAAGCATCAACATTTCTTACAACATGGGCAGCTTCCTTCTTAACATAAGAAGGAGAATATCCTGGGGTGTAAGAGTTTTTGTTAAGTCTTAATGCAGGAATATCGTTTTGGCTATCACCTAAAATTAACATATCTTCTATTCTGATGTTTGTTAATTTAGCAATTGTTTTAGCAGCAAAGGCTTTATCTACACCTTTGTGGTTAACCTCTACATTAAATGGTGAAGATAAACATATTTCAAGGTTCTTAAATGCTTTTTTAATTTTTTCGCAATAGAAGTGTGCTTTTTCTGTTGTAGCAAATTTGATAACAAATTTGTAACACATAATATTGTCTGGGAATTGTTCAACATAAACACAGTTTTCATTTACTCAAGGATCATAATGTGCTTCATTGCCTGTCTTTTTAAGATTTAGTGGTTTTCAGAAAATTGGGTTATAGAACAATAATTGTGGTTCGTGTGGATGAATAATTAAACCAACTTTGTTTTTTTCTGTTGTGTTATTTAATTTAACAACATAATCAAATACAGCTTTAGCATCTTTGTGGTCAATTGGTGTTTGTGACACATACTTCTTTGTATATAGGTCATACATTGTTGCACCATTATTTCCAATAATGTAAACACTAGTTTTAGGATTTAATTTCATTTCCTTAACAATGTTTAGGGCATCATAAATTCTTCTACCACTAGCAATGGCTAAAGGTATTAAGTGGTTAGTGCATTGTTGAAGAGCTAATCTTGTCTTTTCAGAATAAAGTTTAGTTTTACCATCAATAAGCGTTCCATCTAAATCACTAAAGATAAGTTTAATTGGTTGATTAGAGATTTGTTGTTTGATGATATAAGTGTTGATTGCTTCTTCAACACCTCTTTTTCTTCTGTTAACTATACGGTCACATCTTTCAAGGAAGAATGGGTCTTGTGGTGCAATACCAATAGAAAGAGCCGAAGCAGCAAAGGCTGGTTCATCATTAAATGAATCACCTATAGCAGCTATCTCATGTTTAGAAATATGATATTTTTTAGCCATTAAGGCAATGGCTGTTCCTTTGTTTGTATTTGCTGCTGTAATTTCTAAAAATCTTGGCGAAGAATGACTTACAGTCATTATTTGGTGAAGATTTTGTTTTTTCATTTCGTGGTAAATCTTACCAACTATTTTCTTGCTAGGAGAGAAAATGTTAATCTTGTAAGAAGTTAAATCATTTTGGTTTTTAAGTTTAACTAAAATGGCATTTCTATATAAGGGTTTAATGAAGGCGGTAGATGGGTAAGCTTCTGCTTGATGGAATTCAAATCCTCTAACTGTATAGAAACAAATAGTTGCACGTTTAAACTTCTTAACTATGTTTAAAAGAATGTTGCAATATTCGTGACTAATTTTTGTTTCACGAATATTGTGGTCATTAAAGTCGATAATGTAAGAACCATTTAAGCAAGATAAAAGTCTAATTCTTTTTTTACCACACTTGTTAATATTTTGAATAACTTTGGCTACTGCTCAAGGCGGTCTACCAGTATTAATAAAAGCATGCCCACCAAGAGACATATATTCTTGGATCGCTAAGTAATTGCGTTTATCCGCTTTCTTTAAAACGGGCGATAGTAAAGTTCCATCTAAGTCAATTGATAATAACTTGTAAGATGTTTTTTTCTTTTCCATTTTCTGTCTTAAAAAAATATACCTTTAATTATTTTCAATAATTAAATATAACAAAAAAATTTTAATTTAAATAATATATTTAATAAATATTATAATTAGCAATATAAGATACGATTTGCTAATAGGTAAAAATCATGAAAAATATCAAGTTAACTGATAGACAAAAGCACATTTTGAAAATTATTGTTGAACAATATATCAATGAGGCTAATCCCATTTCTAGTAAGGAGATAATTACTGACTTTTTAACAGATTTATCTAGTGCAACTATAAGAAATGAAATGGTTGTTTTAGAAAAACAAAACCTAATTGAAAAAACTCATACATCAAGTGGAAGGGTCCCAACAAATTTAGGTTATGAATATTATCGTAGTAATATTCTTCAACCAAGTCTATCTCTTGATTTAAGAAAAAAACTAAACAAGATTTTTGCTAAACGATTAACTTCAATTGAAACAATCATTAATGAATCAATGGATGTTATTAATGAAACACTTCATTTACCTTCAATTGTTACTACATCTGAAATTAAAGAAACATTAAAACGTATTGATTTAATTCCTATCCATAATAACATGGCTGTTATTATTGTTGTTACATCAAGTGGTAACATCACTAAAAATACCATTACATTTAATGAACCAAAAATTCTTGATGACATCTCTACATGTATCAGAATTTTCAATGATAGATTAGTAGATACTCCTCTAGAAAAACTTTCAGAAAAAATTAATTCTATCAAGGACATTATTAAAAATAGTGTTGAAAATTATGAATACATTATGCAAGAGATGATTAGAAAGATTTTTGATATTAAATATCAATTCCATACTGAAGTTCATGGAACAAAATATTTAACCACTCAACCAGAATTTCAACATGATATTCAAAAACTAAATAAAGTTTTAGATTTATTAGATAAGACAAATATTTGGCAACAAATAGCTTACCAACAAGCTAAAACAGGTAAAACAACTTTAATTACATCTGGAGAAAAGGTAGGAAATAAAGATTTAGTTATTGCTTCAGTAAATGTTAAAGGTGGTAATAATTCCCACCAAATTTCTGTCGTTGGTCCTAACAGAATGAACTATTCTAAAATACAAGGTATTTTAGACTTTTTAAAAGAAGAGATCGAAAAGAAATACAATGAATAAAACCGAAAAGTCTTTTAGAAAGTTCAAAAGAGAATTTTCTTTTATTCTCAATAAGATTGAAAAAGCTGTTAAAGAAACAAGTCATTTTGATGAAAACTTGTCTTTAGCATCTTTTGTTTTGGCATTTTTACAAAATAGATGTGATAAAAAAACTTTAAAAAATCGTTTAAAAGGTAATAAGGATTTTTGAATTAACTTGTTGCTTGAAATTTATCGAGATAAAAAGGTTATGACTACTTATAAGAATATAGTTTTAAATCCTTATTTAAACTTTACTAATATCATTAAGTCTTTTGATTGCTTTAATAGTTTTAGAAATGAACTTATTCGTGCCTTAAAAACTTATGATTTAAATGTTAATTTATCTAATGAAGCAATAGGTGACTTCATTTGCTTTGGCTTGGGATATTTAGTTTATAACAAAGTTAAATGTCAAATAAACTATGAATTAAAAGATGTTTTGTTAGATAAGAAATATGATTCAAAGTTGCAAATCATAATCTACAACACTAGGTTGTTTTCTTTAATTAAAAAAATAATCTTGGACAATTGCCAAGATAAAGTAAATGATTTTATTGTTTTGTTAATTGGTATGAGCCAAGCTCATAGTATTGAGTAATTATTTAAATCTGTGTCCAACTTTAAATGGGTGATTACCATTAAGCATTTGTTTTACGCTACAAGGTTTTTTACCTGATAGTTGAAGTTCTAAAATCTTAATTGCATTAAATGATGTTTGAACAACAATACCATCATTGTCAATTGAAACAATTGAACCAGGAATTGCATTAGCAAATGATTCAACTTTAATTGCTTTATAGATCTTTACAATTTGGTCTTCATATGTTGTAAATGCAATTGGTTTATCATATAAACCTCTAATTAAAGCATCAACTTGATCATTCTTTTTATTTCAATCAATTTTTTCATCTTCTCTTTGGATATTTAAACCAAAAGTAACTTTATTTTCTTCTTGTGGATAAGATGATAAATTTTCATCAAAAAGCATATTAAAATCTTTGCTAATTACATCCTTAGCTAAGTTACATAATTTGTCATATAAAGATGTATATGTTTCATTAGAAGCAATATCTATTTGATATTGCTTAATAATGTTTCCTGCATCCATTTTTGGGTTCATATACATTAATGAAAAACCTGTTTGTTTTTCTTGATTAATGATTGCCCATTGAATAGGTGCTCCACCTCTTAATTTAGGAAGCAAAGAAGCATGTAAATTAACACATTTATATTTAGGTAAATTTAAAATTGATGAAGGAACAAATTGACCAAATGCGCATGTAAAAATTAAGTCAGGATTTAAATCTTTAATTTGTTCAAATAGTTCGCCAACTTTGTCTGCTTGTAAAACCTTAATGTTGTGCTTTTGTGCTAATGTTTTAACTTCACAAGAAGTTAAAATTTGTTTTCTTCCAGTTGGTCTATCTGGTTGACAAACAACAGCAATAACTTCTACATTACTAAGATTTAAAATTGCCGCCAAACAAACAGCAGCAATCTTTGGTGTGCCCATAAAAATTACTCTATTTTTTGGCATGTTTCTTAGCTCTCCTTTCTTCTTTCATACGTCTTTTCTTTTCAACTTTATCTTGACTAGCTTTACGTTTGGCTGCTTTAGCTTCCATAGCTTTAGCTTTGTCTTGTTCAGCAGCTCTAATAGGAGCAATTCATTCCATTTCTTTATCTAGATCTAATTCGCCATTAATTATGATCTTACGATCATATTGTTTCTTTCCTATCTTAGTATTTAATACTTCACATTCAAAACAACGATATGGATCTTCTTTTCCTGTTTTAGTATCTCTAGTTTTAAAAACTACAACAAATAAATCTCTTGCAGGATTATTTTCAGGAAGAATAGAGCCAGAGTATTTAGCTCTTTTCTTAGCTTGTTTGTGTTGCAGTTGTCTAATCTTTAATTCAAATGATTTATTTTTTCTAGCTAATTCAGATGAGTTAGGATCAATATAATCTACATGATTACGTTTAACAACGTAACTATCTGCTAGTTCTTTTCCTTGACAATTATTGTCTTTTAAAAATTGTTTGATAGTTTTTCAAACTTCATCTTTATTCTTACGGTTAGATAAAAAGGGGTTAGCTTCTCTAGCTGTTTTTTTTCTTTTATAAACAGAATAAATAGCTACACCAATAATGACTAGTAGTAAGATAGGCATTAATGAACTTGCTGCTGTTCCACCAGAAGACATGTTGACTATTTCTCCATAGATAATTTTGATATTATATATTTAATTTTCTTATATAATCTATAAAATATATTTAGGAATACATACGAAAATGGCTAACATAAAGTCCAATATAAAAACAAAAAGACAATCAGATAAAAGACATGCTGCAAACAGCTTAAAAGTTTTTAAATTAAAAACTATTAGCAAGAAAGTTAGAGCTAAAAATGATAAGAAAGATTTGGCTCTTGCTTATAAAAATGCAGATAGTTTAAGTAGAAAGCATGTTATTCACAGAAATAAAGCTAACAGAATTAAATCTAGATTAGCAAAAGCTGCTAACAAAGCAAATGCTACTAAGAAAGCAGAAACAAAAGATGTCAAAGCTAAATAAGATTATTTCTTGTTTAATCCCTATTACTACAATTGGTGCTTTAGCGCCAGTTATGGTTGGTTGTGGCAAACCAGCTTGAAATTTTAAGTATGGTGAATCTATTAATTGTTTAGATAATGAAAAGAAACACACTGACATTGCATCATATCAATCTCTGTCTGCTGTATATGCTGCTGCAAAATTGCATGCAGATAAGGCGCCTGGTGAACCATTAAGACTAGAAGACATTAATGGTAAAAAAACATTAGAGTCTGTTTATTTTGATTTAATTGCCTCATTATGCATGAGCAATATAGGATTTTGTATAAATTGTGAATTGGATGACACACCCGTTTCACAAAAATTTACTACATTTTATATTGAATACAATGGTGGTCAATATGATTTTGCTGATGCAACAGTTAACACATTTGTCTACAATGAGCATTCTAACGCTGGTGGATCAATTGATTTAACAATAGGTGTTGGAACACCTTTAACTGTTCCTTCATATGTTTATAGTGAATGCACAGTGAAATAATAGGAGAATAATATGGCAGAAAAAATACTTTTAACAAAAGAGAAGTTTGAAGAAACTAAAAAAGAATTAGAAAGATTAATTAAGGTTGAAAGACCTATAGTAATTAAAGCTATTCAAGATGCAAGAGAACAAGGTGACTTGTCTGAAAATGCAGATTATGATGCAGCTAAAAACAAACAAGCTGAAATTGAATCTAAAATTAAAGAATTAGAAAACATTGTTAACTTTGCTCAAATCATTGATGAAAAAGCATCTAAAGCTAAAGTTGACATAGTCAAAGTTGGAACTAAAGTTAAAATCTTAGACTTATCAGATGATGAAACAAATGAGTATTCAATTGTTGGTGAAGTAGAAGCTAATCCTGATGAAGATAAAATCTCTAACTCTTCTCCTCTAGCTGTAGCCATTTTAGGACATGAAGTAGGAGAAATCGTGGAAGTAAAGGGTATTGAGAAACCCTATAAGGCTAAAATCCTAAAAATTTCTCGTTTGTAATATAATAGTTGGGCACCTATTTCGTGCCCATTTCCGGACAGATAGCGAAGCGGCCAAACGCAGCTGACTGTAAATCAGCCACCTTCGGTTTCAGTGGTTCGAATCCACTTCTGTCCACCATTAATTGGGTTGTAGCCAAGCGGTAAGGCATCAGATTTTGATTCTGACACGCGCT
>JAZUGL010000007.1:0-2386 GCA_045641165.1 Mycoplasmoidaceae bacterium | reverse complement strand
CCTTTCCGCCCTTGATGACAATATCTTTTCCGTGTTGTTTGGTTTTGGAATTGGCCTTTCTAAAAATATGTCACTTGGGTGAACTTTTTTTGAAATAATCAATAATTAAATCTTCTATTTCATTTTCTGTTAGTTTATATTTTCCCATATAAATATTATATATTTAATTCAATAAGTGCTATAATAATAACATAATTATGAAATGAGAAGAATTAGTTAAAGATCTTCGAGATAAGTTATTATTATCTCAAGAAGAAATGGCTGATAAACTAGGTGTCGCATTTTCTACTGTTAATAGATATGAAAATGGACACTTTGAACCAACTATTAAAATAAAAAGAAAAATCAAATCATTAGCCATTGCTAATGGCATTGAGTGAGAGAAGTATATGAAGGGACAAAATAAATATGCCAGATATAAAATTTAAAAAGGAACAATTGTTTAAAAAGCTAAAAGGGAAGAAAAGGCCCAAACGATACAGCGGCTCCCCCCTAAGATATGGGGGCGGTAAAACCTTGGCTGTTGCGCTCATAATTCCCCATTTTCCGGACAACATAAAAAGAGTAATTTCCCCATTTATTGGTGGTGGCTCAATTGAAATAGCTTGTGCCAAGGAATTGGGTTTAAAGGTTATTGCTTTTGATGTATTTGATCTTTTGACTAATTATTGAGACCAACAAATTAAGCACCCCAAAGAACTGAGCAAAAAACTCAAACAATTTAAGCCGACTACAAAATTTTATTCTAAAGTAAAGAACATATTAAAACAGCATTGAAACAAACGCGATGGATATGATGGCAAGATGAAGCCATTAGATGCAGCGGCATACTATTACTACAACATGCAACTTTCATATGGCCCCGGATTTTTGGGTTGAATGTCATCAAATTATCTATCTCAAAAAACCTATGACAGAGTTGTGGACAGAGTCGCCCAATTTAATGTTCCAAATCTTGAGGTGCATACCGCATCTTTTGAAAAAGTGTTGCCTAAATATAAAAACGATTTTCTTTATTTGGATCCGCCATATTTTTTGGATGGGGACAGCAAAATGTTTAAGGGTATTTACCCGATGAGGAATTTTCCAATTCACCACAACAAATTTAATCATAAACTCTTATGCGATATGCTAAAAAAACACAAGGGGGGGTTCGTTCTGTCATACAATGATTGTACATGAGTTCGGGAAGCCTATAAAAATTTTAAAATAGTAGAATTAAAATGGCAATATACAATGGGGCAAGGCGAAACAAGAATAGGATTTAATAGATTAAATAGAAATTATGATAATGATAATACCAAATCATCTCACGAACTATTAATAATAGGAGAAAAAAGATAATGAAAATTAAAAAAGTAAAAACAGCATTTAAAATAGCCGATGTCAAATTGGTTAAGGACTCAACAAAACTGAAATTTGAATATCTAGAGAAACTTATTAATGAAAACGGAAAGGAACTTCCTCAATCCGTATTACGCGAAAATCTTGCTCGTGTTTATTTAATTGTAGTTGATGGAGAAATTAAAAAAATTGGTGGGTCGCAAGACGCTGGCGGGATTAAAGGCACACTCCGTATATATCAAGATGGCGGGGTGAAAGGCAGACCATCAATCAGGAGTTATGGTATATGATATTTTTTGTATAGCGCAGCGATAAAAAAACAAAAAGTTGAGTTCTATATGATTTATCAGGATAATTTTGAGGCAGAAATAAAAGGCTTGTTTGGCTTGCAAAAAACATCAAATGCCAGCATCAATTACAAGTTAATCGAAGAAGCCTGCATTAATGATTATCTAAAATCTGAAAGTGGCAAATTTCCGCCATGGAACGTCCAAGAACAAGCTGGCGATTGGCCAATGGATATAAAACAAAGTCATGCAAAAATTTTAAGCGAAAGCACAAAGAAAAAGTTGAGTGGCGGCAGAAGAGTGATTTCTAATTAACCAGATAATTCATAACTATTTTTCAAATTCTTATAAAACTCTATAACTTTAGGATCAGTAGTTAATTGATCTAAAGTTAGAGGTTTAGTTAAATAAAGATTAGTAATATCTCTTACTCTGCTTAAAGCTACATAGACTAAACCAGGAGTTAGTTTAGCTTTATCGATAGTAGGATCAAAGATAACATTATCAAAGGTTTTACCTTGAGCTTTATGGATAGTTAAAGCATAAGCTAATTTAATGGGATATTGTTTAAAGATCCCAATATATTCATCTTGGTATATATAACTACCAAGCATCTTTGCTTGCTTATATATACTTGAACCTAGATTATATTTGTGTAGATGAACTAGTTTAGAGGTTCTTTTAACTTTAACAACTACTTCATCTACACTATCACATTTAACTACTATCCCTAAATCTCCATTAACAAATCTTCT